>CAZJRI010000012.1:0-26618 GCA_964548025.1 uncultured Pseudomonadales bacterium | reverse complement strand
CATGACAGAGATGACCAGTAATACCGCGACCACAACACTTATGATGCCCATTCTTGCGGCAGCAGCGCTTGCGGCGGGTATTGAACCGGCACTGCTCATGGTCCCGGCCGCCATGAGCGCCAGTTGTGCATTTATGCTCCCGGTGGCAACTGCACCGAATACCATCATGTTCAGCACAGGGAGATTCCCGACAAAAACCATGGTCAGGGAAGGTGTTGTTCTGAACTTCCTGGGCGTTGCCGTGATCACTCTGGTCTGTTCAGTTCTGTTGGGGAGCTAGCGACTAAACCGGCTAGAATCGCTGATCTCTCGCTTGCAGGCAACTGCCCTATTTCCTTGACCCGTGCAATGAATTTATCAAATGAGCCGCTCTGCTCCAGTAGAACCATAAAACCCGGTACCCAATCCTGATAGGTACCAATTGCGCCCAGTTTCGCATTGTTAATTTCTGATTCCATCCAGTATTCGAACTCTGTACCCCCACTCCATGAATGCTTTAATTCGATATAGCTCCGACGCAGATTCGCAATAATATCGGCCTTTGTGACCCGCATCGAAGTATCATTTTCAGATTGATCGTAGAGCATCCTGAGACTTTCAGCAGCCCCGGTAATCAGGGTCAGCACCTCATTACGTCGAGTCTGGGATGCCATGTAGTCAAGATAAAGATCTCGCCTGCCTTCAGAGATGAGCCAGGTTTGCACACAATATCGCTCGACCGCCGTCGCAAAGCTCTCGTTAAAAATCGTATCGTCTGCCACATAAACGACTTTGTGAGCGAGTTCATGGAAGATCAACGACGCCAGCCGCTCATCACGACGATTGATAAATGTATTGATCAGGGGATCAGAGAACCAGCCCAGTGTTGAGTACGCTTCAACACCACCAACATATACTTCATAACCGTCATTTTTCATTTTCCGGGCAAACTCAAGGGCATCTTCGCGATCAAAATACCCCTTGTAGCTCACGCAACCGGCAATCGGGAAACAGTATGTCTCCAGAGACAATGAAAATTCACCAGCGGCAAATACATTCCAGACAACAAACCGGCGTTCAATATCCACGTAGGAACTGAAGGTTCCCTCCACCGGTAGACCGATCTCATTCTCGGCAAATCTCGTAATCCGCTGCGCCACTTCGATCCTTTCGCGAATTGTCGGAGATATCTTCTCATCTAACAGTACCTTATCGATCGGTTGACGCCCTGACAGCAGTTCCAACTGCCCTGCCACCGCTTGCTGATAGTAGGCAAGGCTTGCACAACCGGATACTCCGCTGGCAATCATCAACAAGGCTGAAATAAGCACGAATTTCATCATCAGTCTAAATCATTCCCTAGAGCTTTATTCTCCTGCCTGCTATTCTGCATGTTCAAAATCACTCGCCATGACTATGTACAAAGACTATTTCGGTCTAAGCGATACTCCCTTCTCTATCGCGCCGAATCCACACTATCTTTACATGAGTGACCGACACCGGGAAGCACTCGCTCATTTATTGTACGGCATCAGGAGTGATGGCGGATTTATATTGCTGACAGGTGAAGTCGGCACAGGCAAGACGACAGTCTGTCGCTGCCTTCTGGAGCAGATACCAGAGGATGTTGATACTGCATTTGTACTGAATCCAAAACTAACAGCACAGGAATTACTCGGAACAATCTGCGATGACTTTAAAGTTGAGGTACCCGGGCAAGCCAGCATTAAGGTCCTGGTCGATAGATTAAATGAGTTTCTGCTTGAATCGCACCAGAAGGATCGCCGTACAGTAGTCATTATCGATGAGGCACAAAATCTCTCTACCGATGTACTTGAACAGCTTCGCCTGCTTACAAATCTTGAAACAAACGAAAGAAAATTACTGCAAATTATCCTTCTCGGTCAACCTGAACTACTGGACCTGCTGGCAAAACCTGAATTGAGGCAGCTCTCACAAAGAGTGACTGCGCGCTTTCACCTGGAACCACTTAAAAAAGCAGAGGTTGAAGAATATATTCATCACCGGCTCGCAGTTGCCGGGGCGAGGGGCCACCTATTCTCATCCAGTGCAATCAATCGAATTTTCAGATTGTCACGGGGTATTCCCCGGTTGATCAATCTTATCTGCGATCGAGCCCTGCTCGGTACCTACGTTCAAAATCAGCTACAGGTGGATGTACCGACAATTAACCAGGCTGCACGAGAAATTCTCGGGCAAAAAGGACCAGGTCTGAACCAGAGACTCGTCGCTGTTGCCGCTTCTCTCTCCATTCTCGGATTTATCGGTTATCTCTTCCTGGGTAACGGCGATACTGAATCAGCCCCCGAACCGATCGCAGTGATTGACGCAAATCATCAGCCAACAGATTCAATCCAGGTGCCATCAACCGATGTATCGCAAATCCAGGTTGAGCAGAAAGCAATCCCCAACGATCACATCATTGCAGCCCATGATACTTCTCAGCAACCGGCAGCATTGGATGACGATTCCGGCTATACAAGTGCGGTCATCAGTCCGGTGCTCGATTCGATGCCTTCATATAACGCTCTGGAATCTCTGACAGGTTTCACGGACGAAAGTGCAGCATTCTCCGAACTATTCGGTCTGTGGGGAAACAACGTGATTTTGGCACCTGGCAGTGACGCCTGTGTTGTCGCAACCAATTCAAATTTGCGTTGCCTTACAAGACTCGGCAGCCTCAGAGAGGTACTACACCTCAACAGGCCTGTGGTCATCTCACTTCAAACGGGTACCGAAAAATTCAGGTTCCTGATCTCAAGCATCACCCAGGAAGGCATCGTCCTGCGCGCCAATGGGAAGACCCATTTATTAACCGAGATGGACTTTCTTAGCGCCTGGGATGGCTACTATACACTCCTGTGGCGCGTGCCACCTGCGTACGACGGACCAACAATGATAGGAGACAGGGGAATTACTGTTGACTGGCTCGTTAGCCAGATCACCCTGACTGACAATGTACAGGACACGTCAGAAACGGGTAACCAATTTGACCAGTCACTGGAAGCCAGAGTAAAGCGATTCCAGATTTCAGTCGGACTGGTGCCTGATGGCGTCGTGGGCGCACAGACCTGGATACATATCAACAGCATTGAAGGCACGGGTATACCCTTCATTTCAGAGCAAGGCAGGAACGGCTGACCCATGTCTTACATACTGGATGCATTAAATAAATCGGAGCGGGAGCGCAGGGCGAATGAAACACCTGATCTGGCAACGATTCACAGAACCCCCACGCGGGAGTCCAAAAGGCAAACTCCGGGATTACAATGGATTGCAGCTATTGTACTTATACTGATTGTAAACGCAGCCGGTTACTTCTGGTTAGATCGCAACAATGAAGTTGGCTCGCAATCACAGAACGCGCCTGATGTGCAATCGACCCAGCCAACCGCGAAAGCCGCTCCAATCACAGATTCAACCAACGCCAGAAATACGTCCACAATTGAACAGCCGGAACAAAGGGCCATCTCAGCACCCAGGGTTTTGCGTGATGACTCCATAAACGCCATCAGACCCCCTGTACAAATTTCAGGACTACCTTCAGAGATTCAAAGCCAGATACCGGATCTCAGAATTTCAAGTCATTTGTTCTCTTCTGATCCGGATCTAAGAATGGTCAATATCAATGGCAATATGATTCACGAAGGAGACTATATCGCAGAAGATCTGCAGTTGATTGAAATTGCGGAGGAAGGGGTGGTCATCAACTATCTCGGCTACAACTTCATACTCGATGCACTCGAGGACTGGTCCTTCTCGAACTAGCCCTTCTCGAACTAGCCCGACGATTCAATAGTATCATTTTGACGCTAATTGGTTGCTACAGGCCCCGACTCTGACTGAACCATTTTTTGCATTTCAAGCAACTTCTGGTTCACCTGTTGCCGGTACCGGTCAAATACCTTGATTGATTCCTCGTTTTCGTTGACCTTCTTACCGAGTGACGAGAGCTCTCGTTTATTTCTCTCTACGATATCTGCCTGATCCTGAACCTGGGATCGCACCTTGGAGACCCGAGAGTTCATCTGGGTATTCTCGACCGCAAGGTTCTTTTTCACGCTGGTCATATCGTTAGTCAAATCATTGAACCGTGTCCCAACCTTATTCAGATCAGCGGAGATTGTTTTGTTATTTGAATCGAGTCGCTTGTTTACAGATACCACGGTTTCGATTTCTTTTTCAAGTGCCTGCAGTTTTGGCCGATTCTGTCGATAGGCAATTTTCCACAGCTTGTCGATTTCACTGAAATTGGTTGTCTGTTTTGCCTGCAGATCCTGAATTGTCTTCGATACATCGGTTCCTGTCGCTTCCAGGCGACTCTCAAGATCTCGGACATTTCTATTTGCTTCTTCGAGAATTCTGTTTGACTGATCGAGGCGTTGCTGTACTTCATACAAGGTATATCCCCCCACCCCCATCATGATTGCCATCAATACAAGGCTGAATACTAACAGTGCATTAAAGTTGCTCTGCTTGGGCGCTTCCGCCCGATTGGTCCGCTTATATGATGCGACTTCATCCCTGGCTGGTTTGATTGCAGGAATCATATCCAGATCTTTTGATTTATCAGTCATTACTCACTATCGATACTTAAATTGACTTTACAAAGAGAGAGGGCTCCAGCAGGAGCCCTTCTCAATCTCAGCGGTCGCACCCAAACCGATTTTACAAGAATGCAACAACACCATATAACACTACCGTTAATCCGATTCCCGAGCTGATTACACCCGCGACCGTGGTTATCGGTCCCTGTTTGCCAAAGATGGCATTTGCTTCCAGCGCCAGGATAATCACAAGAGATACGCCAAGGGCAATCATATTGCTTTCATCTCTGACACCACCATTGCTCAGATGTGCCGATGACCCCATAAAAAACAACATCGGTATCGAGAACAGGGTATTGGTTCGTGACGCAAGGCCTGCTTTAGGAGCAGCTCCAGCGGCACCTGCCAGCGCTTCACCTCCCTGGGCAACCTGTTCGGCGGATGCAATAACAATCTTCTGATTCGGCCAGATAATGAGCCATACATTCAGGAACATCAACGTTCCAAGTGTTGCGCCAACCGCAATGTCCAGAGACGCGTACTTACCGATGAAACCCAACAGGGCAATCCCGGTTAAAAAGGTTAGCATCGCGCCCCAACGGAACCACCACAAAGCACGAGGAACCAGCTTTCTGATGGCACCTGCCCGATGCGCATCTTCAGCTTCTTTAAAGTACTCGGTTTGAACAAAATTAAAATAGTACAGCAGTCCGATCCATGTAATGCCTGCCAGAAAGTGTCCCCATCTAAACAGATAATCCAATAAGTCCATGTCTTTCCTCTCAGAGTTTTTTTGCCAGAGTTTTCTGGGTAGTGTAAATACCCGGTTATTATTATGGGATTACTATAATTTTTTAGTGTATGGTCATGATAACATTGAAATTTTTCAAAGACTATCTTCCTATTAGGTTTTGCTGATCATCCCTTTATGATTTTTACCGGCTACTGTCCCGGATAGCGGAAGAGAGGATATCCAGTTGATATGCCATTATAGTGTAAAAACATCACTCGTAATAACGAGTGGTTCTTTAAACGAATCCCGTTTCACTTATACTAAATATAATCAGATGCTTCAATCATCCACTTTTGCCGCGCTCATATATGCAGGAACTTAAAGACAAAATACTCATAGTTGACAATCAGGCGTCCAACCGCCTGTCCTATGAAAACATCCTTAACGACCTGGATATCGTTGTAATTCACGCAGCCTCGGGCGAAGAAGCCTTATCGCTAATAGGTCAACAGGACATTGCCGTTATTTTGATGGAAACATCCATCCCTGGCACTGACGGATATGAGTCGATACGATTGATCCGTCAGGGTGGTCACTTCGATGACATTTCCATTGTAACGATTACCTCTGCCGGGGATGATAAAGAGTTATACCTTAAAACCCAGGAAGCAGGCGCTGATGATTATCTACCAAAACCAATCACGTCCGCGGCACTTGTTGGCAAAGTAAAACAATTCATCGAGCTTCATCACAAGAGGAAGAAAGTGACTGAAAGAAAAGTAATGGATGAGAATCTGGTACATCTTGCAAATTTCGACCCGTTAACCAATCTGGCTAACCGGGCATATTTTCTCGATTCACTGACACGAGCTGTGGCGAGGGCAAAACGTGCCGGGACCAGCCTCGCGCTATTCCAAATGGAACTGGATGACTTCATGGGGGTCAACGACAGACTGGGTCGTGACTCCGGTGACAGATTATTACGAGTAATTGGTGAACGTCTGACCGGAACAATCAGAGCAGGAGATATCGCCGCTAGAATTGGCAGAGATGAGTTTGCAGTCATCCTTTACGATATTAGCTCCGTCGCCGACCTTGAAGAATTGGCAGAAAAGATCATTTCGGTTGTACGTGAACCTGTCAATCTTTCAGGCACCGAAACGACCATCAGTGCAAGCATGGGTGTTGCTACCAACAAAGAAGAAAGCATGAATGCCGACCAGTTGATTAAGTCGGCAGAGACAGCCATGTATGCAGTGAAGAAATCAGGTCGAAACAATTTTCGTATCTTCGAAAGTAAAATGCGCGAAGTTGCATCCGACAAGGATCTAATGGAATACAAGCTGCGGGATGCGATCCTTAATGATGAACTGCGAATTTATTATCAGCCCAAGATATCTATTGCTACTGAGAAAATAGTCGGTCTTGAAGCGCTCGTGCGCTGGGCGACACCTGACGGCCCGCTCATGATGCCTCAGGCGTTCATTCCCCTGGCAGAAGAATCCGGCCTCATAATCGATCTGGGTAATTGGGTATTCAGCAATGTCTGCAAGCAGATCACAAAATGGAGTCAAATACCCGGATTCGCTGACCTGGTGGTCTCTGTAAATATCTCAGATGAACAGGTAAAACAAAGTGATTTTCACGAAATTATCGAGGCTGAACTCGGTAAATATGAAATCGACGGATCACGCATTGAACTGGAATTAACAGAAACCGCCGTGATGAATGATGCAATGGCAGAGAATAGTGAACTACAGCAGGTTCATGAAATGGGCATTCGAATTTCTATCGATGATTTCGGAAAAGGTTATTCTTCACTCAATTACCTGCAGCGATTTCCGATTGATATGCTGACAATTGATCGCTATTTCATTGAAGGCATTGGTGAAGACCAGAACGATGAAGAGATACTAAAGATAATTATCGCGATAGCACGTACATTGAACATCGATGTTATTGGAGAAGGCGTTGAAACAGCAGCTCAACTCGCGTTTCTCGCATCGATGGAATGTGACATTGCCCAGGGATCATTCTTCAATGAACCATTGGATACAGATAATGCAACCAGGTTGATTGAAAATATTGAGACCGCTCACGCTTCTTCCTTTGCGGAATATCATGCCTACCTGAAGGACAACAAAATTAATCTGGCTACAAAATAGAAGCGCCCCTTCGCTCACATAGACGGATTATTCTGAACCATGAATCTGATTAAAGAAGCAGCTAACAGTCAGCTCGATCTAAGCCAATAGTGATTGTAGGCACCCTCGGAACCCGATCCAGTACCATCAACCACCCAATTATTTCGTTCATAGAACCTGCACGCGTTTTTGTTTCTAACCAGAGATTTAAGTGACAAAGGTAAGCCGTATCTTGTTTTGCAGGCTTCAATTAACCTGATCGCAACTCCATTGCTCTGATGATCAGGCCGCACGTAGAGATGATGAATAAACTTCTCCGGTGGCCAGACTGAAATGAACCCGATCAACAGGCCATTGCTGCTTGCAACTAAAATTTGCTCATGTTTTGAGATGGACTTGAATTGCTGTGCTGAAATAAACCCTGCGGTAAAACACCCGGCGCTCTCTCTCGCCAGATTGTAGACTTCAGTCACTTCATCCAGGTCGGATTCATCATATTCCCTGAGAATCATTGCCGTTTTTTCCGTGAGCTTTTATGAAAATGCCTGACAACTGATAGACCAAATCCAGGTTAACGATTATTCAGGATAGGAATGTCGTTTATGTCTTTCACCAGATCACGGGGAAGCCCCTCGCAGGATATTACATCTGCCACCCCGCCAAAACGCGCCTTAATCGCCTCAGTGATCTCGTCGTATCTACCCACTGCTGTGAACAGCCTGACGACATCGTCAGAAATCTGTTGCGTCATATCATCCCACTGTCCTTTCTTCGACATATCATTCAATTTAAGGCCCAGATCCTCAAGGCCATGAACTTCAAATACCGGCCAATAGGAAGGGGTTGAACCGTAGAATCCAATGCGCATTCTCACCCATTCAAATACCTTCTGCACCGCTTCATCATCAGCCCCAGTCGCGACAAACCCGCCGCCCGATATCTCAAAATCACTGCGACTACGTCCTGATTCTGTCAATGCTTTTTCCAGCCTGGGAACAACAACGCTATCAAGGTATTTACGAGTACAGAATGCATGCAACTGAACCCCGTCGCATTCCTCTCCCGCCACCTTCATCATCGCAGGACCAACCGCTGCAATTTGTATCGCTGGCATCCTGCAAGACAGGGGCGGCGGCGTAAAGTTCGGCGTCATCAGAGAGAATTGATAGTGCTTACCCTGGTAATCCAATCGCTCACCTGTCTGCCAACAGGACCAGATCGCTCTTAGTGACTGAACATATTCCCTTAGACGAGGTGCAGGTGCGCTCCAGGGTACGCTGAATCTTCGGACATTGTGGCCTTTTACCTGGCTGCCCAAACCGATGGTGAAACGTCCGTTTGACGCTGCCTGAAGATCCCAGCAGGTATTCGCCACTGCCATGGGACTTCGTGAAAAAGCAATGGCTATGCTGGTTCTCAATTCGAGTTCTGATGTAGATATCGCAGCAATTGCATGAGGCAGAAACGGATCGAACCTGTTTTCCTGTGTGGACACACCATAATAACCAAGTTCTTCAAGCTCTCTTGAGAGATTACCCACATCTGCCAGATCACGGCCGGTGATTGATGTAATTACCCGCATATTCTATTCTTCCTGCTGCTAACGACTTATTTTGTATTCTTCTCTGCTTTTCGTTTTTGTGCCCTGGCTTTTCTTGCTTTCGCTGCTTCTTTTTGTTTCTTCTCCCACTCTTTCTCAAATGCCGCCAGGGCCCTTGCTCTGGCTTTTAATTTTTTCTCAAATGGTTTCGCAGAATTCAATTTATCCTGGGCAGTTTTCATTATATCTCTTGCTTCACTCAGAGCCTCCCCCAATACAACCGAAGCTGCTTTCGCTTTCTTCATCTGGTTCTGGGCTGTCTTGGTACCCAATTTCCTGAATTTTTCTGCATCTTTGCCTAACTTCTTTGTCGCCTTCTCCAGCTTTTTCTTCTGACTGTTGTACTTTGCTCTTGCCTGATCATATTCCTTCTGGTGATCTGCAATATAGCCAGTTCTCGCATCGTTTATTTTTCCCTGAACACTATGAAATTGTTTGTCCAACTCATCAAGCATGTCGTGCGCTGATTTCCTTGCCATAACCCTTACCTTTGCTGTTAATGACTGATGTTGTCTACCACGCAGGTATTACGCTACCAGATTAACACTGCTGACCACAATGATCCGATTCCAGCGTTATAACCTTTCGTTTCCGATCATAATGGCTTACCTTAGACGGCCAATAAGAACCAAGGTACAGTCATATGATCTTCTCGTTTCGATATTTGTCAATTGCACTGCTTCTGTCTTTATCCGGTCAAGTTCTGGCTCATGGGAAGGCTGCCTCATCCGGAGAACAGAACGATCCCAGGCAGATCCAATTTCCTGACACTGACGAGTACCTGACTTTGACTGTAGATCTGCATACGCATTCGGTGTTCTCTGATGGTCATGTCTGGCCCAGTATCAGAGTGGGAGAAGCCAACAAAGATGGACTTGATGCGCTTGCAATTACCGAACATCTGGAGTGGCAACCCCATCGAGCCGACATCCCCCATCCGGACCGCAACCGGGCATATAACGACGCGTTGACAGCCATCGGCAACAGCGAGTTGCTTTTAATTGCCGGTTCAGAAATAACCAGAAATGCGCCCGCAGGACATATCAACGCTGTTTTCACCACTGACGTAAATAAACTGATTCAAGCAGAGGATCCACCGGCCGACCCTGCTGATACAGTTGCCTATTACACCCATGCGGGCCAGTGGCCTGCCCAGTCAGCCGTCGAGGCGGCAAATGATCAGGGTGCATTCGTATTCTGGAATCACCCCTACTGGACTTCGCAGAATCCGGATGGCATTGCGAGAATTCCCCCGTTTCACAGTAAAAACGCGAGAAAGGGATTGCTACACGGCATTGAGATTGCCAATGGAAACAGCTATTCGGAAGAGGCTTTCGCAATCGCAAGAAAATACAATCTGGCTGTCATCGGTGTCTCCGACGTTCACAACCTGATTGATTGGGACTATAAACCTCATGAAGGCGGTCACCGACCTGTAACCCTTGTCTTTACAAAAGAAAGAACGCTGGAAGGGATCAAAGAAGCGCTCTTTGATCGACGAACCGTAGTCTGGTTCAAAAACACCCTGATAGGGGAAAAGCGCAATCTGATCCCCCTGCTTGAAGCTTCGTTGACGGCAACGGATGGTAAATATCTGCCAGATACGGATATCGTTCGAGTCACACTTGAGAATAGGTCGGATAGTGACCTGCAACTCATGAATAAATCAAAATATACGTTCATGGAAGTCGGCGACCTGCTGGAAGTCCCAGCCCATGGAAGCCTTGTCATTACGGTCAAACCCGGAAAGCGGGTTAAAACACTGAATCTTGCATTCGATGTGCTTAACGCTCTAATTGCACCCAAGAAAAACGCATCTATGAGTTTTCGGGTGTCCGTGAAAGAGCCTCAGAAAGAAAATACCCCCACATCCTGAAGGGTATGGGGGTTAATGTAACGTTTAACGCTTTTAAAATTTGCTACTCAGATTTCTGGCGCTGGCAGCCATTTAAAGATGCAAAAAAAAGAGCCCCGCTGGCAATCAGCGAGGCTCCGGGTTGAGCTACCCTCTCGAACATTCTTATAGAATGTTCTGCCGGGTTTAACTTTCCTCTGGAAAGTTACTACATCATGCCACCCATGCCACCCATACCACCCATGCCGCCCATATCAGGCATAGCGGGTGCGGCCGCGTCTTCTTCCACGTCAGTTACCATACACTCAGTTGTGATCATCAGACCGGAAACTGAAGCTGCTGCCTGCAGCGCAGTACGGGTAACCTTTGCAGGATCAGGCAAACCAAATTCAATCATGTCACCGTACTCACCAGTGGCAGCATTGTAACCGTGGTTTCCTTCTAATCCCTTGACCTTGTCGACAACGACAGAAGCCTCGTCACCAGCATTTGCGACGATATGACGCATCGGAGATTCCATCGCTTTACGAAGCAGGTTAATACCCACATTCTGATCTTCGTTATCACCGCTCATTCCCTCGACTGCTTGAAGCGCCCTGATCAAAGCAACACCACCGCCAGGTACAATACCTTCTTCAACGGCTGCTCTGGTAGAATGCAATGCATCTTCTACCCGCGCTTTCTTCTCTTTCATTTCCACTTCAGTGGCAGCACCAACTTTGATGACAGCCACGCCGCCCGCCAGTTTGGCAACTCTTTCCTGAAGTTTTTCACGATCATAATCTGAAGAGGTTTCTTCAATCTGGGTGCGAATCTGGTTAACTCGACCTTCAATTTCATCCGAATTACCGGAACCGTCGACGATTGTGGTTGCTTCCTTGGTAAGGCTGATTCGCTTGGCAGAGCCAAGATCATCCAGCGTCGCATTCTCAAGAGATAATCCAACTTCTTCAGAGATTACCGTACCGCCTGTTAGGGTCGCTATATCCTGCAACATCTCTTTACGACGATCACCAAATCCAGGTGCCTTAGCAGCAGCAACTTTCACGATACCGCGCATATTGTTCACTACCAGTGTGGCCAATGCTTCGCCTTCAACATCCTCGGCTATAACCATCAGAGGCTTACCGGCTTTAGCCACGGATTCGAGAACCGGGAGCATTTCGCGAATATTGGAGATCTTCTTATCAAACAGGAGGATAAAAGGTTCTTCCAACTCAGCGCTCATGCTGTCCTGATTGTTAATGAAATAAGGTGAGAGGTAACCTCGATCAAACTGCATACCTTCAACCACATCCAACTCATTCTCGAGACCACTGCCTTCTTCAACAGTGATAACGCCTTCTTTACCGACCTTGTCCATCGCCTCAGCAATGATTTCACCAACGGCCGTGTCGCTATTGGCAGATACGCTACCAACCTGTGCGATCGTATTGCTGTCTGTGCATGGCTGAGCCAGTCCTTCGATCTGTTCAACGGCTGCGGACACTGCTTTGTCGATGCCACGTTTCAAATCCATCGGATTCATACCGGCAGCGACGGCCTTGAGACCTTCGTTGAGAATTGACTGGGCCAGGACTGTTGCTGTGGTTGTGCCATCACCAGCAACATCAGATGTCTGAGAAGCAACTTCTTTGAGCATCTGTGCGCCCATATTTTCAAACTTGTCTTTCAGTTCAATCTCTTTGGCAACCGATACACCGTCTTTAGTTACGGTCGGTGCGCCGAAAGATTTGTCCAGTACAACGTTGCGACCCTTGGGGCCGAGTGTAACTTTAACCGCGTCAGCCAGTACGTTCACACCAGCCAGCATGCCTTGACGCGCAGAATCACCAAATTTTACGTCTTTTGCTGTCATTTCTTGTTTCCTTTAAATCTTTAGTTAACGTACTTTGGCTTATTCAACTACGCCAAAAACTTCACTTTCGTTCATGATTAGCAGTTCTTCACCGTCAATCTTGACGGCACTGCCCGCATATTGGCCGAATAAAATCTTGTCTCCAGCCTTGAGGTCTACCGGCTGGATAGATCCATCATCCAGTTTCTTCCCGGGTCCAACTGCCAGTACTTCGCCCTGAGATGGTTTCTCAGTCGCAGAACCAGGAAGAACAATGCCTCCCGCTGACTTTGTTTCTTCTTCCGTGCGACGTACTACCACACGGTCTTGTAATGGACGGATATTCATTAATGTCTCCCATTTCTGGTACCAACAGTGGCCGTTCAGTCCATCTGTTTGGTTTTTACAATAAACCAAGCTAATCTCTGTCCCGGTGTATGAGCAAAGCCCCTACGTCGAAATCAGATCGTCTCAAAGCCAGCGTTTTAGCGGTCCAAGACCAAGAATTAGCACTCTCCTATTTGGAGTGCTAATGATAGGGGCGAAATATTGAGAATCAACCCTGTTGCACCAAATAATTCACTTTATTTGGCCATTTGGCTTCTACAGGTACTGGATGCCTCAACAAAAAGAAAAAAACGCTCTGGAAAAAGCCAGACACCAGGTCTGGCAGATCGTACATGCCATACCCCGGGGCAAAGTCGCAACCTATGGTCAGGTGGCCAGGCTGGCCGGGATGCCTCAGCAATCAAGGCTTGTCGGCAGAATTCTCTCTCAACTACCCAAATCAACCACGTTGCCCTGGCACCGGGTGATCAACAGCCAGGGCAAAATCTCAAATCCCAATCCGGATCGACAGAAAACCAGGCTCGAAAAGGAGGGGATAACGCTGGTCAATGGGAGGGTGAGTTTGAGGGTTTATCGGTGGGAGACGGATTAAGAGGCTACTGGCTGCTGGCTGCTGGCGACTAGCGAGAGCGGAATGTGATTATCCTGCTAGGGTTGGTGCTGATTATGGCGGGTGAGTACAAGTACGAGCAGGATTGCGGGAATGCCCAGGCAGGCGGCGACTATGAAGAAGCTGAAATAACCCTGGCTGTCTACAACCATCCCGGAGAAACCACTGATGAATTTACCCGGCAGCGTCATCAGAGAGCTGAACAAGGCATACTGCGTTGCCGTATAGGCTCTGTTGGTAAGGCTTGACAGGTAGGCGACGAAGGCTGTTGCGGCAAAACCACCGGAGATATTATCCGCACTGATCACAACCGCCAGCCAGATCATCAGAGGTTGCATGAGCGACAAACCGGCAAACAGAAGATTGGTCGCCGCAACTGCCACCGCTCCGATCAGCAGGCAACGAAATATACCCCACCTGACAACCAGCACGCCGCAAACAGCAGACCCGGTGATTGACATGAAAAAACCGAATATCTTGGCAATATTGGCGATCTCTGTCTTGCTATAACCCATATCCAGGTAGAAGGGATTCGCCATGATACCCATCGCAATATCACTTAATCTGAATACCGCAATGAACAGAAGGATAATAAGGGCAAACCTGCCGTTTCTTGCAAAGAAGTCAGTGAATGGTCGGACAACCGCGTTGATAAAACCACCCATCCACTGCTGATTTCCCGCTTCTGCCCGGGTAATGATCTCATCCCGGTTGCTGACAGGTTCACTTACCAAAATGACAGTCGTAATCCCAACACCAGTCAGCAATGCCATCACCTGATAAGAAATTGCCCAGGTCGCATATTCGGCAATATAGAGCGCGCCGGCACCGGCAACGAGCAGTGCAACCCTGTATCCAAATATATAGGATGCCGACATTGCACCCTGATACTTCTCGGGCATCGCTTCAATTCTGTAGGCATCAATTGCAATATCCTGAGTCGCCGATGAGAACGCGACGAGTAGCGCAAAGACCGACAGGCTATATAGATCAACCGAGCCCACCAGAGACATACCCACCAGGCCAATGGCAATACCTGTCTGACCGATAAGAATCCAACTGCGCCTTTGTCCCATGAGATCAGTTAGCAGCGGGATGGCCAGTCTGTCGACAACCGGAGCCCAGAAAACCTTGACGGAGTAGGTTATGCCCACCCATGCAAAGAATCCGATTGCGCTTCGGCTTACGCCATCATCCCTTAACCAGGCAGTCAATGTTGAAAACACCAGCAGAAAAGGCAACCCGCCGCCAAAACCTAGAAATGACATGGCTATAACACGGGGTTTCAGGTAAATCCCAATCACTTCCCGCCAGGGTGTTAAGGGCATCTGTTGACTCAAATGGAATCAATCCCGGTAGTTATTAAACTGCAATGGCAGTTCAAGTTCGCTCTCTCGCAACATTGACATGACAGTCTGAAGGTCGTCTCTTTTTTTACCGGTAACCCTCACTTTCTCACCTTGAATCGCAGCCTGAACTTTCATTTTTTTGTCTTTTATCATCTTGACGATTTTTCTTGCGAGTTCCTTGTCGATACCCTGACGAATATGCACCTGCTGGTGTAGCAATTTTCCGCTTGGACGGGGTTCTTCTATTTCCATGACTTTGATATCAATCGATCTTTTTATGAGTTTACTCCGCAAGATATCGAGCATTTGCTCGAGCTGAATGTCCGCCTGGGCAGTGAGTTGCACCTCGCTGTCCTCTCTCATAAATTCGGCCTCTACACCTTTAAAATCATAACGGGTACGGAGCTCACGATTAGCCTGATCGACGGCATTGGTCAACTCTTGCAAGTCTACCTCTGAAACAGCATCAAAAGATGGCATGTCTATTTACCCCCATATTCATTACAATTTGATTTGGTACGCAATTAAGCATATCAGAATATTCTGGCTGTTATACGAATCAAAAATGTTTGATCTCCCCATCGCAATTATCATAAAGCAAGGTGCAACGACGACCGTATATGATCGGCTGCTGAAGAAGTTTTCCAACAGACGATATTGCGAGGGCGGCGCTGCGGCGGTGCAAATTCTGGAAAAGTCGCCTGCCCCGGTTGTTATCATTGAGGGCAACGATGAAGATATGAGCAGCCTCGACATTGCCGAGTCCATTAGAGATATTGACCTCAAAATCAATCACTTCACCCATATCATCATGGTCCGGCCTGATGCCTCGGTTGACCTAACGATGGCATTCAGCGAAACCATTGACGCGCTCATCATTGATCGCAAGCATGCTCTGCAGGGGGCAGTTCTTGCAGGTTGCCGAATCGCGAACCAGATAAACGCCCTCAGCGATATGAATGGCCGTCTGACGAACGAAAATCTTGCTCTGCAGGAAAGTCAGCTACAAGATGATCTCACGGGTTTGGGAAACAAACGTTATGCGGAACAGAATCTTGCAGATGCAATCAGACAGATTGAATCCAGAAGTGGCGCGGTATGTTTCCTGATGATCTCAGTGAACAACTATTCCGAAGTCATGGAGCAATACGCTGAAAAGGTTGCCGATGAAATGATCAAGTTGATTGCCGACAAGATCAAACACCTTGTAAGGCCAATGGATGTGGTGACCTATTTCGATAAAGGTAAGTTTGCTTTGATCCTGCTGCAGCCTTCCATCAACAATTGCACTGCTGAATGTTTCCAACGGGTATATGATGGTGTAAGGCTGAAGAGTTACTCAACCTCAGCGGGTTTTCTGTCTGCCGACATCTCCATGAGTATCTGTGCCGGTAATGCCGAAAATAATCCACCGAATGCCGATCAAATGATCGAATCTGCGATCAACAACCTGGAGGAATCGATGATACAGCAAAGCATCGTGGTCCAGCATCTCGACAATTAAGGCCATGGGTAAAAGACTCAGCAAGATATACACTCGAACCGGAGATGCAGGAGACACAGGTCTCGGAGATGGCAATCGCATCCCAAAAGATGATACGCGGATACATGCCATCGGCACCGTCGACGAACTGAATAGTCATATAGGGTTGCTCATTGCAGAAATCCAACTCGAAGACCCCTCAAAAACCAGTCCGATTAACGGCCATCTTACTAACCTTCAACATCAGCTATTCGATATCGGAGGAGAACTTTCAATCCCCGGTCATCTGACCATCAAAGCCGAGAATGTCAGCTCGATTGAACAGGCCATTGATTTTCTGAATGCTGAATTGCCATCACTTGATAATTTCATCCTGCCCGGCGGGAGTAAACTCATCGCCTTGTTCCACATTGCGAGAAGTGTCTGCAGACGGGCTGAACGCGAACTCATCACCCTGAATCGACAAACGTCGATTAATCAAGAGAGCATCAGGTTTCTAAACAGGTTATCTGACTATTTGTTCGTTGCCGCACGATTTCTCGCAAAACAACTCGCGATTGATGAAGTTCTATGGGAAAGCGACAAGAAGGGGCTATAACACCAACCTTCTTAAATCCGTTAGTACCTGAGTCAGATAAGCGGTAAATCTCGCTGCTTCTGCACCATCAATGGCTCTATGATCATAAGACAATGACAAAGGCAGGATTGTTCTTGGCACAAAGTCATTGCCATCCCAGAGAGGGGCTATTTTTGACCTTGAAACGCCAAGTATGGCCACCTCGGGTGCATTAACAATTGGTGTGAATGCCGTACCGCCGATACCACCAAGGCTTGAGATAGTAAATGTCGCACCTTGCATGGCGTCAATGGACAGCTTCTTATTCCGCGCCTGCTCTGCAAGCAGACCGCATTTATCCGCCAATTCGGCAATACCCATCTTATCCGCACCCTTGAGAACCGGCACAACCAAGCCGTCGTCTGTCTCAACAGCAATACCAATGTTGTAGTACTTTTTCAGAATCAGGTGAGAATAATCAGATTCAAGAGACGCATTAAATTGCGGAAATCTCTGGAGCGCATTCACGCAAGCCTTAACCATGAAGGCAAGCGGGGTGAGTTTGGTTCCAGAAGATGCCAGCTCGGTATTCTGCGACTTTCGAAATTCTTCAAGATCCGTGATATCTGCTTCATCAAAGTGAGTGACATGCGGCACATTCAACCAACTCCGATGCAGGTTGCGGGCACTGGTGCGTCTAATTCTGGACAGCGCGCGTTTTTCAATTTCACCAAATTTTGAAAAATCAACATCCGCAATGGATGGGATTGCACTTCCCTTTTCTTCCGCGCCTGTATTCAGGTGATCTTTAACAAACGCCTGAATATCTTCCTTCAGAATTCTCCCCTTTCTGCCACTACCCCTGACATGTGACAAATCAACACCGTACTGCCTAGCTTCCTTTCTTACTGCCGGTCCTGCATGAACTGAAAGCTGATCACTCGGACAGTCTTCAACTGCAACCGGTGAGTCCTGCTTTGGTTCTTCCGCCTGATCGGCTATCGCCTCAGCGGGTGCAACAGTATTCGTCGCCTTTTCACCGCCCTGCTCGCTGGTCACCCTGACCCTGAACAGCGCATCACCTTCAGTGACTTCCTGTCCTTCTGAAGTGAGAATTTCGAGTATCTCACAATCACCCGGCGCCGGAATTTCCATACTTGCCTTGTCGGATTCCAACACCAGAAGCGAATCCTCAGACTTGATCAGATCTCCAACTTTCACCAGGACTTCCGTCACGGTTATATCTTTTGCTTCTCCTACATCAGGTACGTTGATGATTTTTTCAAGGATTGAAATCTTAGGTTCGGGTTTTAGATCTGCCGGGTCCTTCGTATCTGTCTCTGCAGTTTCGGTGACCGGTTCCCCTACTTCAATTTCAACCAGCAAGTCACCTTCATCGACGATATCACCTTCCTGCACCTTGATTGACGTGATCTTACCCATGAACGGGCAAGGTATTTCCATACTGGCCTTGTCGGATTCAAGTACCACCAGGGATTCATCAAGGTTAACAACATCACCGACGCGCACCAGTACCTCGATAACTTCGACTTCTTCAGCCTCGCCAACATCAGGAACCAGTACATTTTGAAGAGTTTGTTGAGCCATGGATTTACCTATGAAATACCAGGGTCTGGCTTATCAGGATCGATATTGAATTTATCCAGGGCTTCCGATACAACACTGCTATCGACGATATTATCTTCAACCATGGCACTTAATGCCGCAACGGTGATGAAATAACGGTCAACCTCAAAAAAATGTCTAAGCCTTTCGCGGGAATCGCTTCGACCGAAGCCGTCTGTTCCAAGCACGGTATAAGTCCCTTTTATATAGTCACGAATCTGATCTGCATAGTTCTTCATATAATCAGTGGATGCAACCACAGGTCCTCTTGTCTTGCCGAGACATTCTTCAACATAACTCACCCTGGGTTTCTCTTCGGGATGCAACATATTCCATCTGGCAGTTGCCATTCCCTCGCGTCTTAGTTGATTGAAGCTGGGCACACTCCAGATATCCGCATCGACATCAAATTCTGACTTGAGTATTTCCGCTGCTGCAATCACCTCTCTTAATATGGTACCTGAACCCAGCAGTTGGACGACTTTGCTGCTTGTTTTCCTGCTGTTTTTGCTGAGCAGGTACATGCCCTTTACAATGCCTTCTTCGCAGTTCCGGGGCATTGCAGGCTGCTCGTAATTCTCATTCATTATTGTGATGTAGTAGTACCTTGGAAGTTTCTGAACGTACATCTCCTCAAGACCTTTTTGAATGATGACGGCAAGCTCGTATGCATAAGCCGGATCGTAGGTGACACAATTTGGCACAGTGCCCGCTAGAATATGACTATGGCCATCCTGGTGCTGCAATCCCTCACCATTTAAGGTAGTTCGCCCGGAAGTGCCACCCAGAAGAAATCCTCTGGCCTGCAGATCTCCCGCCGCCCAGCACAGGTCACCAACTCGCTGGAATCCAAACATTGAATAGAACACGTAAAAGGGAATCAGTGGGCATTCATTGTTCGAAAATGAAGTCGCTGCGGCCAACCAGGCGGCAAAGGCGCCACCTTCATTGATGCCTTCTTCCATCACCTGGCCTTGCTTATCCTCCCGGTAGTACATTATCTGTCCGGCATCAGTCGGCTCATACAACTGACCGCTGCTAGAGTAGATACCCAACTGTCGAAACATACCTTCCATCCCAAACGTGCGGGCTTCATCCGGCACTATTGGCACAACCCTGTCACCAATTCCCTTGTGTTTGATAACGGCAGACAGTATGCGTACAAAAGCCATGGTTGTGGAAATCTCGCGTTTACCGGAACCTTTGGTCACCGCTTCAAATAAGTCGAGACCTGGTACATCGAGCGCTTCAAATTCATGAGAGCGGGCTGGTAAGGGTCCACCCAGCGCCTGCCGGCGTTCTTTCAGATATCTCATCTCCGGGGTATCAGCCGCTGGTCGATAGTAGGGAACCTCAGCCAGCTCAGAATCCGGCAACGGGATATCAAATCGATCACGGAATGTTTTCAATGACTCAATATCCAGCTTCTTGACCGAGTGGGAGATATTCTGCGCCTCCCCTGCAAGGCCGAGTCCATAGCCTTTGACTGTTTTTGCGAGGATAACCGTGGGCTGACCGCTATGAGAAGCGGCGGCTGCATAGGCGGCATAAACCTTATACGGATCGTGACCACCCCGATTAAGACGATAAATATCTTCATCAGTCAAGTCTTCAACCATTTTGAGCAGTTCAGGATACCTGCCAAAGAAATGCTCCCGGGTATAGCCGCCATCACGACTCTTGTAGTTCTGGTAATCCCCGTCGAGCGCCTCATCCATACGTCGTTGCAGCAAACCGTGTTTATCTTTCTCAAAAAGCGGATCCCACATCCTGCCCCAGACAACTTTGATTACATTCCAACCGGCGCCACGAAAAACACCCTCGAGTTCCTGGATGATCTTACCGTTACCCCTCACCGGACCATCGAGTCGCTGCAGGTTGCAATTGATGACGAATATGAGGTTATCCAGTTTCTCTCGACCGGCAAGTGCAATCGCCCCCTGGGATTCAGGTTCATCCATCTCGCCATCGCCTGTAAAACACCAGACCTTTCGATCCTGCTTCTCAGACAGCCCCCTGTTGTCCAGGTACTTCATAACATGCGCCTGATAAATTGCCTGAAGCGGTCCCAACCCCATTGAAACTGTTGGGAATTGCCAATAATCCGGCATAAGCCAGGGATGCGGATAGGAGGATAATCCGTCTCCGTCAGTTTCCTGACGGAATTTATCCAGTTGATCTTCACTGATGCGGCCTTCGAGATATGATCGGGCGTAGATACCGGGGGCACAGTGACCCTGGATGTAGACCATATCGCCTTTATGACTGTCGGTTCTTGCACGAAAAAAATAGTTGAAGCCAACATCGTATAAGGTTGCACTGGACTGGAAACTGGAAATATGACCACCCAGCGTAGAATCCTTGAGATTGGCTCGCATCACCATGGCCATGGCGTTCCAGCGAATCAGCGAACGCAGCCCGCGCTCCATGAACAGATCCCCCGGCATGCGTGCTTCTTTTTCGACAGGGATAGTATTCCGATAGGGCGTATTGATTGCATAAGGCAGTTGAGCGCCGGTTTCGGTCACCTTTGACGATAACCTTTGAAGAAGGTACTGAGCTCTCTCAACCCCCTCGTTCTCCATTACCGAGACGATAGCATCAACCCACTCCCTGGTTTCCTCCATGTCATCATCTGTGAGTTCAGTTTCGGTCGCCATTCCTCCTCCTTAGCACCGTTGTCTCCGCATAGTCTAACTATAGTTCAATCCGCTTCCCTATATTTTAGTCAGCCGTTTTGACCCGGATATGATGTCACAGAGCGAGTTGATACCCTCCAACATGCGATAGCTGGGGCGAGAGATCAGATTTGGATCGATGAAACTGATCCTCCCCTTCAATGAATCATAGCTCTCCCATCTGTCAGCCCAGGGCGTCTTAATACCGGGGCTTGCACTTGTAATGAGAATCAGATCAGGCTGCCCATTAACCACAGCCTCTTTGCTGACAAGCGCCACCTTCGGTTTTAAGTCTGAAAACAAGTTGTTACCACCACAGTGTTCTATCGCCTGACCGATAAGATGACTGCTATTCACAGTATAGAGATCCTGGTCAGATACCTGGAAGAAGACTACCGGCGCACTATCGGCTTTCACACGCAGACTATCGAGTTGCATAAGATAGTTTTCACTGAGGATCTTTCCCCGGCCAGGTACGCCAACTAAAGTTGCGATTCTGGCAATACCATCTGCAATCGAGGTCAACGTCGACGACTCGTTAATAAAAACCGGAACACCAAGATCTTTTAGTCTTTGCACAGGCTTGTTGATACCACCTGTATGCCACGCAAATATTAGATCAGGTCGCATGGCAAGTACGGCCTCGATATTTAGAGAGAATGCATCTCCGAGCTGAGGAATCTGTTTCGCTTCGGGAGGATAGTCAGAGTACCTGACTGTACCGACAATTTTCTCACCTACCCCAAGGCTAAATAAAATCTCTGTCAGATGGGGAGCAAGACTAACGATCCTGTTTGCCTGCGCATCCAGTTCCACGGCTAATCCCAAATCATCATCGACTCTGATTTCGGCGTTAACCGGTCCAAATGCAAGGAGCAATAAGCTCAGGATAAATCGCATATTGCAGTTACCAACCTACAATTGTCACGAGGGCAGCCAGCCCCAACCACCCGTTTTCAACTCTTTCAAATAATCCTCTCAGGTTGTTGATATGCGATTCTGCGGACCTTGCATAATCAACTGCATCTTCGGTATCGTATTCACCGGGTCCTGCGACTGCCAGACTGCCAAGGTTAGATAAATGAACCGCATTGGACTCTTCTATATCAACTAACATCTCGGGCCAGTATTCAAAACTGGCACCAAAGTTCCCAACAAATACTATTAGCAATCCTGTTACCCGTGCCGGTAACCATTCAAGCCAGAAAACCACATGCTCGACCAGTTCTACTTCCGGGTCATTCGTCTCAAGCAAATCAAGATATCTGATCGCCAGCACATAAAATAACGCACCAGCCGGGCCTGTGAGCAAAAACCAGAAGAGTACCGGCATGATTGCCTGAAAGAGTTCATAAGCTGTCGTAACCAGAAAATCCTCCTGCTTCTGCACAACATCAGCGAGTGCATCTTCACCGGTTATCCCATGCAGCCAGGACATCTGTTCCGTAAATCTTGATTCCTCCTCCGTCGTCTCGATCGCGTAGAAGAGAACGATCACTGCCAGGATCAGCCAGACCAGGCCAAACAGCCAGCCTTCAATCTCCCATGAGATAAGCAGGATTGCGAGCGCAGGTAAAAGAGTGCAGAGCACAAAGCGAACATTCACCGGTATCGTGCTTGCCATGAACCACCTCTGGTATCGCGCAAAGGAGATCGATTGCTGGATCGGGTTCTCACCCAGCCAGCTACGATAAATAAAGATTGCGATCAGAACCGCCAAAAACTTCATTCAATTTCCCTTATTTCCCAAGTCCTTCTTTGAGGCGTTGCCAGTCAAACCTTTCACCCGGGTCGCTCTTCCTTCCGGGTGCAATATCACTATGACCCACAATATCATCGGAACTGATATTGAAGGTTGAACTCATCTCCCGGCAAATATCTCTCAACCTATTGTACTGAGTGTCTGTATATGCGCAATTCTCGATACCTTCCAGCTCAATGCCAATTGAGAAATCGTTGCAATTATCCCGACCCCGGAAAGTAGATTTACCGGCATGCCAGGCTCTTTTGGAAAACGGCACAAATTGGATCACATCACCGTTTCGCCTGATAAACAGGTGGCTTGAGACCTTGAGTCCCGCAAGGTCGTTAAAATCTCCGTGGCTGCCCTCATCAAGCTTATTGCAGAAAAGATTCTCAACAAAATCGGAACCAAAATGACCAGCGGGCAGACTAATGCAGTGTATGACAATGATGGAAATCTCACTGGACGGTCGATCATCGAAGTTCGGGCTCTTTATCTGCCTCGCTATATCCAGTCTGTCCTTGCTGATTTGCATATCTATTCAGAGCCTGCAAAGTTCATGATTAATGATAACAACCCGGCCTGAGGGAATCACTTCTGCCGGACTGTTATACTTAACTTTATTCAGAGACTAGGATAATGAGCCCCTAACCGCTCAATATTTGCGATGGAAACACAAAGATTCGGTCAGGGTATGATCGCCCTGGCATTCATTATCGGCATCGGCCTGATGACCGTATTTTTCTCTGGAGTTGAGCAGCGTCAACACAATCCCAATCAGCGCCCGGAAACAACCACGACCAATTCGGCGTCTGAAGTTCATCTTAAACGCAATCGCCAGGGTCACTACGTGGTAAGTGGAGAAATCAACCGACGAACTGTCGAGTTTCTACTGGATACAGGTGCAACAGATGTTGTCGTCCCGGAATCAATCGCCAAAAAACTCAATCTAAAGAAAGGCAGAGCGGGTCGGGCCATAACCGCAAACGGACCAGTCATTGTTTATGGAACATCGATTGATGAACTGACCATAGGTGACATTACGCTCTACAACGTTCCCGCAAGTATCAATCCAGGCATGAGATCATCATCAATATTGTTGGGTATGTCTGCACTAAAACAGGTTGAATTCATACAGCGCGGCGATTCACTTACACTGCGGCAGATACTGTAGGCGGTTTCAATTACGCACCGCAAAATCAGGTAACTATTTCATGAATAAACCATACTTTGAGGATCTCGAGCAAACCGTTGAACAGGCACTGCTTGAGGATATTGGTGATCAGGATATCACCGCGCAGCTAATCGCCCCAGAGACGGTCGCAGTAGCTGAGGTTATCACCCGAGACAGAGCCATAATTTGCGGTCAACCCTGGGTGGATCAGGTATTTCATCAGGTAGATTCGAAATTGACGATGAACTGGCTGGTCGATGAGGGGGATGCTGTTGTGCCAGATCAACCCATATTCAGGGTAGAGGGTCTTGCAAGGAGCATTCTGACCGCGGAACGCCCTGCATTAAATTTCCTTCAAACCCTGTCCGGCACCGCAACAACAACATATCGATATGCAGAATTGATCAAGCATACAACTTCAAAACTGCTGGACACTAGAAAAACCATTCCTGGTCTCAGAAGAGCTCAAAAATATGCTGTTTCCTGCGGGGGTGGAGAGAACCATCGCATGGGGCTCTACGATGCTTTCCTTATTAAGGAAAATCATATTCTCGCATGCGGTTCCATTGGCAAGGCGATAGCCAAGGCGAAAAAACTCTTCCCACAAAAACGGGTTGAAGTGGAAGTTGAAAATCTGAGCGAATTCCGCGAGGCACTTGATGCAGAGCCCGACTGGATCATGCTGGATAATTTTGCTCTGGAAGAACTCAAACTCGCAGTCTCAGGCACAAACGGCCATGTTCGACTTGAGGCATCCGGCGGTATTGAGAAAGATGCAGATCTTGTCGCCATTGCGGAGACAGGCGTTGACTATATCTCGGTGGGGGCACTCACCAAACACTGCAATGCAATTGATCTTTCGCTAAGGATGATCAGCTGAAGTTCTTTATTTGCCTATGACTGAAAGCAGTTTTCTCAACACTTCATCATCTCCCCTCACCTGTGCAGACCGGAGAATCTTCCTGAAAAGGGCCTGCCTGTAGGGTCTGTAATTGTCATAACGCAGAAGCGACCAGGGCAAAGCCCTCTCGACCATCAACGCATACGCCTCATCCTTGCGGCCGCTATTCTCGAGTAAAGTAACAAGAGATAGGTAACTGCGAATATAACAAGGCGCAAGTGTTACGCCTTCACGGAGCAGATTCTCAGGTGTCTGATAGATCTCTTCCAGTTCCATGAGATCCGGGTGCCTGATAAGGAAACTCACAAACAATTCCCTGACCTCAAATTGAAATGGATTGATTTCCAACCCTCGTTGGTACTCCAATGCTGTAACGATAGAAAGTGACCGCTTCGCATCTGTATTTTCGATCTCTCCCCCCTCTATCATGCCACGGTATATTGCCGCCATCGCAAATTTGTTGGACGAGACATTGGGTCTTATTTGATTGATCCGCAGCAGGAGATCCTGACGATCCCTGCTTTCACCTGACTGCTCGTCATTGAACGGTAGAATTCCATCCTTGTAGACCAGATCTGAACTGATAAAGTCAAGGCTATTCGCAGTCACAATATAGAGCGTCACCACCACGACAATCACCTGAAATAGTTTTGCAAAATTGACTTCCAGTGCTTTTTGGTCGACAAAATCAATGACAAAAAGCAAACGTGCGAGACAACAACCAAGCAGTATCTGATTGCCAAGGTTATAGAGGGTAAAGTTCATCAATGCGTGAACCATGACTGAGCCTATCGCCACGATCAGCACAATGGGTTCAAGCTGCGAAGGCTGTCTTTTTTTCAAATAGCCAAATACCAGTCCCCACAACAACCAGGCAAGAAATGCGATTAATGACAATGCAAATAGAAGTAGGAGTGGGCCCCCCTCGGCCAAAAACTGAATATAATCGTTATGAACATAATTACCGGCCGTATGGACGTCTCCTGAACTCCTGTAGGCGGGATACAGAACCTTGAATGTACCAAGGCCACTACCGGTGACCGGATAATCAGCATATTGATTCAGACCGGATCGCCACTGGGCGAATCGCTGGGTCCAGCCAACAGACTCGGTATTCAGCGTGTACCCCTCATTGTTGTTAGTTGCATCTTCAATATTTCTAATACTGTTTACGACTAAAAATGCGAGCAGCGCAACAACCAGAACCATGCCTGTTTTCTTTCTACTTTGACGGCTGATGAGTGCCAGCAGAGAAATGAATACCAGCCCGCTAATGAAGATAATATTCCCTACTCTCGAATAAGCTGCAAAGATTGCAAGGGACACCAAAGCCAGACAGCAAAGTACAATATTTGAATATCTCGTCGTAACCGACAGGTTGTACGTCGTCAAAACCTTTTGGACAGTTAGTCCTTCGAGCTAAGAGACACTTC
>CAZJRI010000011.1:43716-64711 GCA_964548025.1 uncultured Pseudomonadales bacterium | reverse complement strand
GAATGAATGGCACCGGAAAACTGCTGCATGCCATCATCTTGAATCAGAGAACCCGGCAGGCCAAAGCCGAATGAGGTAATCATCAACACATAAAAGAGCGCGATGAATGTAACTTCCCAATTTGAAAAGTGGCAATAGCTTTTCAGAATCTGGATAACCGGCCCGTTCATGTATTCAGCGCCAGGAAGATCTCATCCAGGTTCAGGTGTTCCAGTTCAACCTGAACGCCGGTGCGGCGACTCAAATCCTGGTACCAGGATTCATCCATGTCTTTTATCACCAACCTGGCTGAGTTACCTTGAATTTCCTGCTTGAGGCATCCCTTTGCATCTGCCACCAGGCTTTCTACGCCCATCTGGCTGTGCAGGTGCACCCTGCAATAGGCTTCTTTCAGATCTTCGATATCAGAGTGGATGGTGATTTGACCAGCCTGCATCAGGGCAACACGAGCAGCTACCCGCTCGACATCAGAAGTGATATGGGTTGAGAAAATAATCGTTTTGCCCTCGTTGATATGGATGTCCAGCAATAATTCGATGAAGGTTCGACGCCCCACAGGGTCCAGTGCGGCTACGGGTTCATCCAGTACCAACAGGTCCGGACTGTGACCGAGAGCCATGGTGATGCTGACTCGCTGCTGCATACCAACTGAAAGATCCGCGACTTTCTGTTCGCGATTCAGCTCGAACTTGCTGATCAGCTTATCGACGTAAGCCGGTTGCCAGTTTTCGTAAAAAGCACCCGTGTAATTGAGAATCTGGTCCACAGTCATCCACAGAAAGCCATCGAACTGCTGGGGCACGAACCCTGTTTTCTGGCGGACCTCGGGGCTTGCTGACCAGCTCTCTTCACCAAAGAGTTCGCACTTGCCTGATTGCGGTTTGATCAGACCAAGAAAACACCTCATCAGCGTTGTTTTACCCGAGCCATTGACACCCAACAGCCCGGTGATGGAGCCAGCCTCGATGTTGAAGTCCAGATCCCGAAGAACGTGATTGCTCTTGAAGGATCGATTTGTCTTCTCCATGCTGATAATCGGTTCCATCACTCGACCTCCATATTCTCTGACATGAACTCGATCACCTGCTGCCGTTCGAGCCCCAATTGCTTTGCCTGAATCCAGACTTCGTTGATATTGTCCTTCAACATTTCCAATCGATCGTCAGTTGATTTTGTGGCGCTGGCGGCAACCTGCATTCCAATGCCCCGCAGTCGTATCAAAAGACCACGTTCATGCAGGAGGTTATAGGCCCGGGATATAGTCATTGGATTAACGGCCAACTGCCTTGAAACTTCATTAACAGAAGGCAGAAGGTCACCACCTTTGAGGACACCACAGGCGATCAGGCGTTCGATCAGTTCCATGACCTGCCTGAAGATTGGCACCCCTGAGTGAGGTGATATGTTGAAACTGATATCAGCTTTTTGCGCCATATCTGACATCGCACAACTGAAATTGGACTTTGAGGTATATTAGCTAATTAATATACTAGATACAAATACAAAAACTGCTATTTAAGGGCGTCTGGTGATGAGAGGGCGTCTGCCACGCGATCTGCGATCTCATCCTGCAGTCCGAAGATATCGTCAAGATTGCCCTCGTAACGCTTTGACCACAGGTTTGTCGCATCCCTGACACGGTCAAGGCTAACATTCACTCGAATCCGGGTGCCTGATACCTGGATGCTGCCACTCAGAATATTGTCTATTTTCAATGCCTGGCCAATCTGTTGACCAGAAGTATCTTTGCTCTTGAAAGCGAAGGAGTCGATCTGCGAAGCCACTCTTATATTCTCAAGGCTGGATAGCGCGGTAATGAGATCTCCAGCCAGACCATCGCATAAATACTCGTTAGCGGAATCAGTCGTATTATTTACAAAAGGCAGTACCGCGACGGAACGGAGTGTACCTGGCTCACCGGGTGGTTTTTGCACGCCGTTTTGTTCTGCTGATTTCTGCGCTACCCAAGGAAAGGCGTCAAGCAACGTCTCGCTGAGTTTTTTCTGGTAGACACTGTCACTGAGGTTATGTCGAACGATTGCCTGATTGGCGCTGAGGTTCAGCTCAAGCCCAGCCGGTAATTGTGTTTGTTCGAGATAAACACAAAGAATCCTCCGCTCCTTGGACAAACAGAAATTAACCTCATTGCGACAATTTTGAGATTTAACCGAATTTGGGGTTATGAAGTAGAGGAATAAAGTACAGTTGCTGAGGGCTCTGGCAACTTCTTCGTCCCAACTGGAGCCAGGAGATATCCCCTCATCGTACCAGATGTTAAATCCCTCTCCTGATAACCTGGCGAGTTCAGCATATACCACAGTCTTGTCCGCATGAGCATAACTTACGAAGATATATGGATCGTCTCCCCGGTAGGCAGGTCCCGGTTGGTAGGGATCATGGATCAGATCATTTTCCGTAACGGCAGGCCCCGCAATTTGAAGTTGTTCATCGTTGCCGCGTACCAGGGTGCCCTGGTCCAACAGTATGCGATAGGCGCGAGAAATCGCTGTTGGGTTAACAGCCAACTGCCGTGCAGCTTCATTGACAGTCGGCACCACGAGACCCTTGCTCGACTGATCTGTGGCGATCAATCGTTCAACCTGATCAATTATCTGACGATAAATCGGCACACCTGAGTTCGGTGATATGTGAAAGCTGATATCAGATCGCATAGATCTGCCCAATGGCTCTATATCGAAAGCTCTCGAATAAACCACTCTTTTTTAATCCAGTCAATTACTTAACCCTTCATGAGCATATAACCAGGACGATTCGATGGGCTTTCTGGCCAATATTGACGCTGATTGAATAATTGGGTTTAATACAAAACAACGTGATCAAGTTGTTTTGTGATAGCAACTTGGGATTGCAGCGATTTATATTTTGTGACCATTTACAGCCTAAGTGCTGGGGGAGTCGAGATGAGTGTCGAGCAAGTCATACAACCGGTGGTATACAGAGAACATCCTGCTAGCTGGACGGCAAAAAGCCTGATGGATCAGACGGAGAAATGGATTTATCAACTGACAGATGAAGATATTGCCGAACTTGATGCGGCTTTCAGGCAGATACAGGCAAAAGGTCTGATCGTTCCCAGGTTTGGCAAAGATGACTTTGATATACCGAATCTGGCCGCGAAACTGGAACCCTATATACAAGGACTAAACTTCAGTCTTGGCATTTTCTATATCAAAAATTTCCCGATCGAGAAGTACACCAAGGACCAGGCCAGCGCCATATTCTGGGGTATAGGTGCGCATATCGGTAAACCCTGGCCCCAAAATGCGCGAGGTCACCTGCTTGGCGATATCCGTGATGAGGGGCGAACACTGGACGACCCGGCCGCCCGGGGCTACCAGACAACTATGGAGCTGGAAATGCACACGGACGGCGCTGATATCGTCGGGCTGCTATGTTTGAAGCAGGCACCGGAGGGTGGTGAAAACCAGCTTTGCAGCGCTGTTGCAGCCTACAACAAACTGGCATTAGATAATCCTGAGGTCGCACAGCATTTGCTGGATACTAAATGGTGTATTGATCTGCGTGGTGAAGAAGCTGAGGGTGCGCTTCCCTACCATAAAGCACCGATATTTACGCCAGTCGAGGGTGCCGTGTCATGTAAGTGTGTAGTCGGTTATATCTTCAGCGCTCAGCGTTTTGATGAAGTGCCGCGATTGACTGACGATGACAAGGACGCCTTTAAAGTATTTGACCAAACGATCTGGGATGAAGAACTGGTCGTAAGGGTTCGTCAGGAAGCCGGTGACATCCTTTTCCTTAACAATCATTACCTTCTTCATGCTCGCAGTGCGTTCAAGGATGCAGAGGATCCGTCTGAAAAAAGACACTTGCGCCGTCTGTGGCTGGAGACTGAAGAATGGGACAGTCAGCGCCCCAGGACCGATTCGGTCTTTGATCAACCCACGCATAACTGGGAGAACAGCGAAACGACTGTGCAGATGTGGGACAACGAATAACGCTAATAGTCATGATCGTCCTGGGCAAGAAGTTGATAGATCGAAGTTAGTCGATTAATCGTTCGATGCCCTGCAATAACTTGGATTTAAGTAACGATCTGGAGTGACCTTTATAGAAAGGCCGGGAACTGCCCATGGTCACCCAGCCACCTAGGATCAAAGTCAGTACCTGAAACGAAGTTGCGATGCACGCCTGCTTGTCCCACTCCGGGTGGATTCGCTCGATCAGCACGATGTAATGCTGCTCAAGCAACTGGTACCAATCATCGCGCATAGCCCGGAACTCGGGATTGTGCCCCCAAAAAGAAGAGGCCTCGAAGAAGTAGATGTCCGCAACTTCAAGCATTCTATCGTAGTGCAGTGATGCACTGTCGAGCAGTTGCACTCGCGGATCTTTGCCGACTTCTGCCATTTTGGATTGGAGAAGCTGTTGCAGACGCTCGACACCCGTGCAGAAAAATGCAATGAGGAGCTCATCCTTGGTGGGGAAGTAGTGGCGTACCGCACTCTGCGTCACATTGGCTCGTTTGGCAATGGCTTCCTGTGATGCCGCGGCAAGACCTTCCGAGATTACGATATCGTGTGTCGCATCCAGAATCGCTTGTAACCTTTTTTTACCCTTCGGGTAGCGTGCGCGGGAAAGAAAGCTGTTCTCAAGGTTAAGTGTGGGCTTCTCAGACATACAGGCAATCGGAACTCAGGATGATGATCCATTGTAGCGACTTTCATCAACATAGCCAATGAAACCACTTAATTACGTTGTTTTGGATATTTTACCAGGGTGCCACGTATTGCGATCGATGTACGCCGAAACACAGATTGACAGGTTGTTTATGGCTGAAGGGTAGCCGGACTGAACCCCCTCACAGCTTACTACCCTTAATTGCATTGATGACAATCTCTGCGATAGCGTTGGTGTGCCCCTCGATCTGAGAGGCATCAGTGTTGATCTGCATGGCAACTGCAATGCTGTAATCCGGATAATACGAGAGTTTTGAATTGTATCCGGGGAAGAAGCCACCATGGCCGAAGGTCGTACCCAGCTCAGTCTTCGAAATGTACACGCCGAGTCCGTAGCCATAGGTACGGCCATTTTTGTCCTGTCCTTTATCTCTGGTCGCAACGGAGTTAAGAAGCGTATCAAGGTACGGTTTTCTGATTGCCTTGCCTTCGTAGAGAGATTTCCCCCATTTTACAAGATCTCCTGGATTGTTGATCAGCCCGCCACCAGTCCATTCGGTTGAAGGATCAAAGCGGAAAACACCATCCTCAAGTACTTTCATCGGAGCGCCGAACAGCTCGTTGCTGGTTGGAGCATAACCCTGGGCAAGCCCTGGGATATCACGGCGGTTTTGTGGAGTCGTTAGATCAAGTCCAAGGGATTTAAGGATTCGTTTCTCCAATTCCTCGTAGTAGGTCAGCGGACTGACTTCTTCTATGATAAGGCCAACCAGAATGTAGCCGGTGTCCGTATAACTATATCCTTCCCCGGGCGGAAACAGCGGATCCCGGTCCAGCACAAATTGCACCAGGTCCCTGGGAGCAAATGAAGAATCACTGTTCTCGTTCGAGAGCATTTCTTTCGCATACTCCTGAAAACCAGAGTCCTCCACAAACACGTGATCTATGAGGCCGCTACTGTGGTTAAGCAGGTGCCTTAAGGTTATGGTGCTGCCATTGGGCAGTCGGTTAAACCATGGTTCCTTTCCCAGCCAGTGGCTGATCTTTCTGTCGAGATCCAGCAAACCGTCAAGCGACATGTCGAGGGCAACCGCTGCCACATAGGTTTTGCCAATGCTCCCTGATGGCATGCGTGCATCTGGTGTCATGCGAATACCGGCCTCTTCGTCAGAATATCCCGTGGCGAATTTCGCGATACGACCATCGGGCATCATGATTGCGAATGTGGCACCCGGGAATATCTCGTCAGTTGTCTGGGCTTCATCGTATCGCTTGTCCATTTCGGACTGAACATCCTTTTTCAGTTGCTCGAATGCCCGATCGGTAATCCTGGTATCTGCAAAAACGAGGTTAACCGCCAGAGAAAGCGAAATAGTACAGGCTATCAAAATAGTGTTATGCCACCAGGGTGGATCGAGTTTTGACAACCTCATGGTGTGCCTCTTTAAGTAAAAAGAATGCCAGTGCATGCCAGAATAGAATTGGTCTGGGAAATTCGCATTATTGTGCTGAAAATAAATGGTTTCAGCAACTTGAGGTGAAGACCTGATGGGGATGGCAGGTTAATCACTCAGGAAACACAGGCCAGTCTTGCCGCCTTGGAAATGAGGTTTATGGAGGCATGGATAATCCTGTTCTCATCGCCATGGCAACAACTATGGGGCCTGCTCTTATCTTTCAACCAGATGAAAAAACCAGGTGTTCTCGGGGATAAAATAGGATTGTGAGTACTTCTCGGCACCCAGTCGGGAGAGTTCGTTGTGCAACGCTTCGTCTGCAACCTGGTAAGCGTGAAAGTCATATACAAGGTCATGCGCGCGAACCCGCACCTCGGGGTTTGACTGGATCGCGATGGGCCACCGCTTTTCTGCTGGAGTCAGGGTTGCAGGTAGATAGATTTCATTGTCCTTAACAATCACGGCGACTGTCACCGAGGGCCTCGAATCCAGTTGCACCTCAAGTTCAACGTTAGGCAATGGTTCAAGCGTTGCCGGGTCAGGCCTGCCCGATACAGAATCCTGCTGGAAAGGTCCACCGGCAATACGTGAAAAGGGTCCATCCAGCCAGGGGGCCATAGCAACCACTACCGCAACAAATAGTCCGAGACTGACCAGGAGGGCGGTGAAGCCGAGAGCAATACGCTTTACTATCTTCATGATTCGTTCCCGCTGTTGCAAAAGTAATATATTCAGATAATTATTGGTCATAACCAATATCCAATTATGAGTATATATTTATGACCAATATGGTCGAATTTACACTTTCAGGAGAGGGTACTCTGCAAACTCAGGTCTATGGGTCAATCAAGCAGGCTATTCTTGCCGGACGGATATCCGCGGGCGAGCGATTACCTTCCAGCCGAGCGCTGGCTGAATCCCTGAGTGTGTCGAGGATGACAACTGTTCTGGCCTTCGAACGATTGACCGCAGAAGGCTACCTTGAGTCGAGAAAAGGGGCGGGCACCTATGTTGGATCAACTATTGGTTTTTCCACCTCGCCAGCCAAACGTAACTCTTCTGCGACTGTTTCAAAGGCAGTTCGAACGCTGATCCGTGCTCACAATGCCATTGCACAGCCACCGCGGGAGAATATCCAGGTAGATTTCAGGTACAGCAGAATTAACCAGGCGAGTTTTCCAAGGGAAGCCTGGTCACGATCTGTTCGTGCAGCGATTCGAGAACAGTGGCATGAATACCCGGACCCCATGGGAATCGAGTCACTACGTCGAACATTGCAGAAGTATCTGCTTACCCGCTATGGGCTGCGTTGTTCGTGGGAACAGATCATGATCGTTGGGGGATCACAGCAGGCTATACATCTCTGCGCACAGATTCTGGCAGAGAATAACGATAAGGTGGCAATGGAAGATCCTGGTTATGCATATGCAACCTGGGTTTTTCGTCAGTACGGGTTGCGGATTCTGCCACTGCCAGTCGATAGACAGGGTGTCAAGACGGACCGATTGGGCAGGATAAGAGACTTCCCCAGGATTATCTATGTCACGCCGGGGCACCAGTTTCCCCTCGGCGGCGTACTATCCATGGAACGACGCATCGAATTACTCAGCAAGGCTGAGAAGCATGATACCTGGGTCATTGAAGATGACTATGACAGTGAGTACCGTCACGTTGGCGCTCCCATACCACCATTAAGGGTGTTGGACGAATCTGAACGGGTTATCCATATGGGTACCTTTTCAAAGACTATCGATCCCGGTCTTCGATTGGGATACTTGCTGTTACCCCAGTCACTGGTTGAACCATTCGCGATCACCCGCAGGCTGAATGATCAGGGTTCCGCGATTCTTCCGCAGCTTGCGCTCTCCCACTTCATACAATCCGGTGAATACGAACGGCACGTACGTCGCACCCGCAAAGCTTACCGAGATAGTCGTGGCATATTGGTTGAAGCACTGTCCCGCAAGCTTGGTGATCGAGCCCGCATCTCAGGATCTGAAACAGGATCCCACCTTGTTCTCTGGTTGAATGGGCATCCGTTCAGCCAATCAGAAAACATTGTACGCAGATTCGTTGAACACGGCGTTTATGCGCAGCCACTCACACCTCTCTACATCAACCCGCCAGCGCAAGCAGGCTTGCTGATTGGCTATGGGAGTTTGACACCGGATGAGATTGAGCAGGGTGTTCAATACATGGATGTTGCGCTTCAGACCCTGCAAAGAGAATGATTCCGATTACGTTGGAACACTTGGACGACAACGGGGATTGACACCGGTACGACGAAGACAATCAGGCGACTTTGTGGCTTGATTTACCCGGGTGTCGAGTCAGCACTCCTCAAAGAGACATCCAAAGACTCGACCTGTCGCCTTCAAACTGTTATCAAGTGATATCTGCATAATGAGTTGTTGTAATGACGAACAGGTCGATTGTTTTTCTCGATATAGATGGCGTACTGAATTCATACCGCTGGTGGTCACGCAGGAACACAATGGAGTTTCCCTACCGGGAATTCGATCCGGGATGCCTGTCCCGATTGTCTGACCTTATTGAGCATGGCGATGCGGATATAGTCGTCTCGTCGTCCTGGCGAAAACCAGACGAGCCAGAAGAGTCTAAAAATGAACTGAAGCAACTCTTCAGGGATGTCTGTCGATACTGGGCAATTGGGTCGAGTATAAGTGAGCGGATTGTTGACATTACCCCGAAACTGGATACTGATCGCGGTACAGAAATTCAGCACTATATAGATGCGCAACAATCAGCGGCTGAGTATGTCATCCTTGATGACCAGGATGACTTCTTTCCCGATCAGCCCCTGGTCAGAATCGACTCAACCTTCGGTTTATCATTTTCTGACGTATTAAAGGCGCTTGAGATATTGAAGGTTGCCTGTTAAATCGATAGGGACGACTTCTGGAATTGAAGACTGCGTCGATAGCGGATGAGGTTGACAATAAAGGCGTAAGAAATAGAAAAACGATGAACAAGCTGGCTGCGTAAACGCTTGTCCGCAACGTTGAGAACCGCACAGTTTAAATTAGTCGCGCCATTATTTTGTAGTTAGTATCATACGATGCGATTAAGAAAAATGAAATTGTGCAAGCACTGGATAGGGAGCTTTATGAATTTCAAGAATATGTTTAGCGTTGAAGGCAAGGTAGTACTGGTCACTGGAGGAGGCGGAGGAATTGGTCGCGGCATAGCAGGAGGTTTTGTCGCAGGAGGTGCACGTGTCTACATCGCATCCCGGAGTGATCTGACCGAAGCAGCCACGGAACTCGATGCGGAAGGTCCGGGCGAATGCATCGCACTGCGCGCTGATCTATCCCAGGACGGAGAAATTACCTCGCTTGTCAGCACACTGACTGACCTTGAAGGCAGGCTCGATGTACTGGTGAATAACGCCGCACTTGGTAATGTAATGCACCGGTATGAAGAATTCCCCATGGATGAATGGGATCGAGTCAACGCAGTTAACGTTCGTGCTGTGTTTGCACTTACCAAGGAATGTCTGCCACTCCTTGAAGCCGCTGGTGGTCGGGGGCCCCATGCATCGGTCATCAATATCGCATCCATTGATGGCATTCGAATTGCCGCGGACAATGACTGGGCTTATGGCGCAGGTAAGGCAGCAGTGATCCACCTCACTAAGCAGTGGGCAGGGCGACTTGGGAACAAGGGAGGCCGCGAGGGAGGCCGAAATATCACCTTCAACGCCATCGCCCCGGTATGCTCGACGAAATCTTGGCCAGCGAAGAAGGACGAACGGCGATTTCTCATGCGACAATTGTCGGTCGCCCTGGGGAGCCGGAGGACATGGGAGCTGCCTGTCTCTATCTGGCGAGTCGAGCAGGTGAATACGTGACGGGTGCTGTACTACCGGTCGACGGCGGTTTCCTGGTCGGTCGTAGTCGAAACGGTTAGGCTGCTGCTTATTTGAGCTTATTCGACTGCGTTTTTTGCAGGTGGACTCTGCTGAATAACACCTGGTGAAGCGGCACTGTTAGGAATCCGACCTTTCCCATCAAAATGTTATCTGGTGTGGCACACAGCGAAAGTCACGACAATGATGAAAATGCCCTGTATCCGTTAGATTTCCTTCTGCTGAGCCTGAAAAATAGTACCAATTTTAGTTGGCGGTACAAGACAGGGACGGGGATCGTGTCTCGCCCATCTTGCAGCCGTGCCTCTAATCAATTCTTCTCCGTGGGGCGTATGCCTAACGAGATCGGTATAGGCGAATGCATCTGCGGCAGAATAGATTTGTAGCAACAATGGTCGCTGACTATCGGAGTCGTTTGGAAATGAGCCGTGGATCATTCGACAATTGTGTACGGTAATGGTACCGGCCTTGCCCGTTGGGAATACTGCACCGGGGATATCTATTTTCTTAAGATCTTTCTTCTGGATATGACCTGCCCACTGATCCCCGTCGTACTGATCAAACAGGTCTCCTGCATGACTGCGGGGGATAAAACCCATCTCACCCTGGCCTTCAACAACATCTTTGAGATAAACACCGATGGTAATGAGGTCGTAATTTGTATGAGGCCAGAACTGAATATCCTGATGCCACTTTACTTCAGCGCCGCCGTGCGGGTATTTGAAATTCAGTTTACTGTGGTGAAATTTAATATCAGGCCCAAGGATTGATTCCGCAATATCCACGATCTCAGATTGTGAAGCGAACTCCCAGAACGTCTCATGTTGGTCAACGGGACTGTTCAGTCGTCGAAGACGAGGCGACTCGGCCGTATGGTCCGGTTCGACATCAAATTGGGCATTGGATGTTTTAACCTTGCGACTCAGCTCAATAAATTCATCGGTCACTTCATTCAGTCGATTGAGCCAGGTATCGGAAAGAAAATCCTCGATCACAAGGTATCCCTCGCGGTGATAGTGATCCAGTTGCGAGGCAGAGAGTATATTAGGCATCTTGATATTCTACGACTGATTATTCAGGGACAGTTCAACCCTAACACAGCCGGATTGGTGACGGTACCGCTCAGGTATCCAGGCTGATTATTGCCTGAGCGACGAGCCGTAAAAAGACGATGAAGAAGACTACAGGATTTAAAGCCGGGTAGTGGAGCCGACTGCTATCGGTCTGATCCGACAGCGAGATTCACTAACAGCCGACAGCCGTCCAGATATTCACTTACTTCTACATATTCCTCGATCGTATGAGCGGCATGTTGCCCTGCGCCAAGCGTAACGGTCGGCAGGCCGATAAGGTTCAGGTAGTTTGCATCAAGTCCGCCATTGGCAATAACCAGCTTCGCTTCTCTGCCCATTTCACTGAGTGCCCTTTTGACACGCTTTACTGGCTCTGATTTTGAAGACATTTTGAAAGCGTCGTAATCCCGTTCTGCTATGAAATCAACCTGTCCCTTTATTCCTTTGTTGTTCACGGTTTCATTGACAGATTCATTAAAGGCGTTGCGATAGATAGCGGTTATCTTCTTAAGAAATGACTTGCTATGACTGCGACACTCACCGGTAATGCGCACATAGTCAGTCACCTGGTTGGTCGCTTCACCGCCTGAAAACATACCGATATTTGAGGTACCCTGCTTGCCATCAATATTGATTTTGCCGAAGTACCCAAGGTCCGCTACCTTTGCGATTGCACGGCTTGCTATCAGCGTTGCCGAAATACCGCCCTCGGGGTAGACGCCCGCATGGGTTGACCTGCCGTGTACGTCAGCAACCCATCTGTCTGCACCGATTGCGCCGACAACAGCATAGGAGGGGTCACCACCATCAATGTTGAATCCCATTGCAGGATTTCCAAGGTCTTTCAGGCGAACTTCCTTGGCTCCATTTAGTCCTGATTCTTCACCGACCGTGAACAGCAGTGTAATTGGTGGTCTTGGCATAGCCTGAGACAAGAGCGTCTCTACAAGGGTAACCATTGCCGCAACAGCAGTCCGATTGTCTCCGCCAAGGGCAGTTGGTCCTTTTGAGGTAATTCGCGAACCGCCTAGAACCGGGACGGCACCCCGACAAAGCGGTACGGTATCCAGGTGACCGGAATACATCTGCCTTGGTGCATTTTTCAGTGCTCCCTTGCCAGGCATGCGTACGATGAGATTGCCTACCTGGTAATTCTTACCGATTCGCTTGTGAGCAGTGTCATGACGAATCCATGATGATTGACATCCGAGATCGATAAGGCGTCGGACAATCTCCTGTGAGACATTGGCTTCCTGACCGCTCAAACCTTCTACGGCGAGCAGGGCCATAAGATGATCGACTGCACTCTCTGAATTAATGTCGGTTGAAGAGACTTGATGCTGCATGGGTTTCCTTAAAGTTTGTAGTAGATCTGTAGGATATTCCCGGATTATGACACGCGAGCCAGCGGGGAGTAATCTGTGATTGCTGGTGTCATACTGTCGTCTGTTGTTAACTTGTTTAACACTCAATTTCTACGAGATTCTAAAACGGAGATGGCGAATGAAAATTGGTGTTTCACTGCCTGTGCGGGAGATGGCAGGCGACCTGGTCGCAATCAGGGACTTTGCACAAACTGCAGAAGGATTGGGTCTGACCCACCTCAGAGTACCTGAACAGATTCTGAGACCTGGAAATGGCCATCTCCATGAATCAATGATGATGCTTGCCTACATAGCGGCCGTGACCGAAAAAATAGAACTGGTACCTTCAGTCATCATACTACCGGTACGGCAAACCGTGTTATTTGCCAAGCAGGCAACTGAGCTGGATGTATTAAGTAAAGGTCGCCTGCGCATTGGCATTGGCGTTGGTGGCTCGAAAGAAGAGTATGACTTTCAGGGAGTTGATTTTCATACGCGTGGACGTCGCTGCGATGAGCAGATAAAGCTGTTGAAGGCGCTTTGGTCAGAGGAAGAGGTTGATTTCGAGGGCGAATTTCACCGGGTAAGCGGCGCCGGGCTCAATCCTTTGCCTCTCCAGCAGCCAATTCCCCTGTGGGTGGGCGCTCGACCGGTACCTGGCAAGTCTGTAATTCGTCGAATTGGACAGCAGTGTGATGGATGGTTCGTCCTCTGTAATCCAGAGGAATTCCCGGGTGTTCGAGATTCTGTTTCAGCAGAGGCGACTGCCTCAGGTCGTGATCCGCAGAGTATTGGGATGGAGGCTGGGGTTGCAGTGGTTGGGCCACGTGAAGCCGAGTGGCAAGACCGTGTTACCAACTGGCGCAAGGCAGGTTTGACACATCTTTGTCTCAGAACACTGGGCGGTGAACTGTCTATTGCCCAGCATATGACAAAGCTAAAGGAGGTTGTTCCGCAGGTGCCGCAATGATCCACCGGTACCCGATTCGGATTGGTATCATATTGACGTTAAGGATAACACCTGTACTAAGGAGAAGATTAAGCCTGGGCAATCAACCTTGACGGGTGATCATATTACGACTCGTTGCCTGGATATCTGTTTACTGCGATTCTTCATCAGAGAAACGCTTGAATACATGCCTGAATCCCCTGAATAATCTGTCTTTGCTGAATACCCCGTCAACGGCTTCCTTATGACAATCTTTGCAGGGGCTGAAGAACCCAACTTCATCTGGACCGACACCCAGACGTTTATAGGCGTCTTCGTGATCGTCGATAAAGGCAGGTAATTCAGTGATTCGAATAAGTGGTTCGTTAGGCAAGGTCTTCAGCCAGTGGCTGACATCTGAACCACTGGTGTTGTCCATTGCATAGTCGGACAGGTATTTCGTGATGTAAGCGGACGTTTCCTCGTCGAGCGCAGCGTTTTCTTCAAAGTGATTATCGATCCCTGACATTAACTTTGCCCAGCTTATTGCTGGTAGCAACATGGGTGGATAGGCTATGTGGCAGGAACCGCACTCGATAACATAGGTGTCATCGCTGGGGAATACAAATTCAGGCTCGGTATTGTTACCAGCTTCGACCGGCGTCTCTTCGGCAATGTTATTCTGAGTGAGAATGACGGTCAGAGATAACAATATGCCGTGGCGCAGCCAACGAGACATCCTTAAAAATCCTTTTCCTCGCCGAACTGGAAGTCGGGACCATAGCCTTTATAGAGTCTTTCCTTGTCGAAAATGCCACTGGCACCTTGCTTGTGACAATCTTCACAAGGGCTGAAGAATCCCTCTTCTACTTCGTCAAGACCGATCTGTCGAACGGCTGCTTCGTGTTCCTCTATAAATCCCGGTAGTTCAGTAATCCTGATGGGCGGATCATTGGGTAGATTCTTCCTGAACTTGGTTATTCGGTCTGATTTCTCGTGTTCGAGAGAATTTCTCTTTAAGTATTCAGCAAGATGATCCACAGTTTCTGAATCCAGGTCAGCGTTTTCGCCAAAGTGATCTTCAAGTCCCTTAAGGATTTTTATCCAGCTTTTTTCCGGCAACAGGCCTGGTGCGTAGCCGAGATGACAAGCAGCGCACTCAGCCGTATAGAGCGGGTCCGTTTCAAAGATCGGCGGGGTTTTATTGTCATAGTTACTACGATCCCCTGGGTATCTTACTGTCTCGCTGGAAACACTGTACTGTGTGAATACAAGCAAGAGGGCGCATAACAGATTTGCAACAACATTTCTTGATTCAATATTCATCGTATTTAACCGCTACTCCCTCGAAATTACTGTTGACTTAACCATAGAAGAATATCTCCCTTTTCCTTGATCGTGCACTCACGACCGATAGTCCACTTGCAGTTGCGAAGAAACCATTTATTGATTTTTTTTCGCTTCGTTAACCTTTCGGGGTTAACAGATGGTGCCATTGGTTCAATGATCTTGCCAGTACGTTCATGCCTGCCTCTTGCCATCAGGGATTCGGTATGACAGGTCGTGCAACTTCTACCGTTATTGTCTTTATACCAGAAGAGTTTTCCGGCTTCTGCGGAAAAAGGCTGTTCCACCTTCTCCCCAAACTCTTTCAGCATGGTTGCTGTCATTTCCGAAGCTGTCACAGTGGTTGCCGACAGTAACATAACTATTGCGATCAGGCTGACGGCCGGGTGATACATGGTTGACACTAAAAGCAGATTGAAATCTAAAAATAATGCCAGCAGATCTGAAAGACATCAGATCTGCTGACTGGATATACCTATTTAGGCATCGGTATCAATGCAAAAGATTTGCAATAAGCCACCCTCAAGTGCTGCAGCCGGTAATGGATTATTGGAGGTACAGATTTTACCGTCCGGCGTGAAACTCGTGTCTCGAGTATAGGTATTTGACAGTGGAACCGGGTAAACAACGAACCGCTCTTCGTCTTGAATAAAGCGATACAAGCGGTCGGTCATGTTCTCATTCAACCATATATCCTGCGTCTTGGGGTGTACGGCTAGCGCATAGGGCGCAGGACGGTATCCTGGTGCAAATTCGGGCATGTCGTAGACCTTGCTGTGGAACCAGTTGTTAACGTCAATTCGCGCAAGTTGACCCTCGGAGTAACCTGTTACCCATAAAATACCTTTCTTGTCGAAGTACATTCTACGTGGACCTCGAACTGGCGAATTGAACTCGGTGACATGCATTGTCTTTGGGTCGACCCGCCCGATTTTGTCACCGAACAAACGTCCGTACCACATGGCATCGTCAGTGGGACTGATATCTATTCCATAGGGCTGCGTACCGCCAGAGATGCCACCAGCCTCAACGTCTGGGAGAGCGATGATATCGAATTTGCCCGATTTTGGATCCAGTCGACCAACGTGCTCTGCCCCTGCCATTGTGAACCAGACCATGCCCGACTTGGCGACCCGGATTGTATGCGGGTATCGGCCTTTGTACATGTCGGGTAGCTTATGGGAAGGCTCCCACTCATTATTGTTGGGATTGAAGACACCAATGCTGGTACTGCCGGTGTTGGTGACGTAGTACTTTCCGTCGTGTGCAAGGGCTAGTGAATGAGGACCGTCTCTCTTGGGTTCAAATTTGGCAGTCTTCCCTTCAGCAGGCGTTGATGTGTAGTAATAATCCGCTTGTGATCCATTCTGGACTACATATTCGCTCACGCCGGATTTTGGATCTGTTACCGACATATGATGTAGAGCCTGATCGACGGTATAGAGCATGCCGGTCTTAGGATGAGCGATAGTGTCATGCGGTACACCCTGGGTCAGCAGCGGGTACTCATATATCTTGGCTTTCGAAAGTGCTTTCTCGTCCACTGGGAATTCTGGTCGTACTGTCAGTGGCTTGCCGTCGAAACCTGCTTCAAAAATTTCAGACCTTCGCTCGATCAGCTTGTCATCGAAGTTGCCGATATACATGTGCATGCGTTTCACCGTACCTGTCCAATTCTTGGCGGTACGAGGAACCCGGGTGAAGGAATTACCCATCTGATGGCACGAAAGACAATCACGTTGAAACTGGTAGCGATTGAAATCCTTGTCATCACCTTCTTCGAAGGGAAGTTGGCCGAAGTGATAAGCTGCCGGGAGGCTGTCAGAGATTTCTCTGTCACCCGTCATCCGCTCCATAACCATATTTTCTTCGATTTTGGCGGTTGCGCCTAATTCAATCGTGGTTGTTACATCTCGATAATACGGAATGCGTGCACGCACATCGATATCACCCGCCAGGTCGGTTTTAATCTTGTACTTACCCTTGGCATTGGTAAAAACCGATTCAGATACATTGTCTTTACTGGTCAGTCTGACCATAACACCGGTTAAGGGTTTTCCGTCCGCATCCTTGACTACGCCCTTCACTAAACCTGCATTAACGGATGCAGTGGCAAGTGTCGCAGCTAACAGTACCGCTCCTACACTGATAATTTTCACTTATAGTCTCCTGTCTTTTGAGCCAATCTTTTCATACTGAATACGGACTCTACACAGCCTAAGCCTTCCGAATCAAGCAAAACCTCGAACAAACATGGCATGACTACATAGGGATTTGTTCTAAGGAATCGGCATTGAAAAGGGGGATAGAGACACCGATCCTGTCAGGGGCGGCTAATGCAGCACTGAATCCCACGAAATCACTTCCATATCATTTAGAATATCGCCAAGTTTCAAGGATCAATCAGTATGCAAAGCCTTTCCGAGCGAATTCATACCCTGGCAACCTGGATGTACTCAAGCGAGAAAATTGTCATTTTTACGGGTGCAGGAATCAGCACGGACTCGGGATTACAGGATTTTCGCGGGCCGGACGGCGTGTGGACACGAAGAGACAAGGGGCTGCCACCGAAGGAAGAGGATCCGGACTGGAGCAATGCAACCCCCAACCTGAGTCATCAGGCGATTGTGGAGCTGGACAAGCTTGGAAAACTCTATTTTCTGGTATCCCAGAACGTCGACAATCTTCATCTGGCCTCAGGCATCAACTTCGAGAAGGTGGCGGAATTACACGGCAACGTGACACGAAACAGATGTATCAGATGCGAATTGACCTATCCGAAAGACGAAACACGTGAGAAGTGCGTCTGCGGTGGTTCGCTTAAGTCCAGCGTAGTCGGTTTCGGTGATTCCCTGCCGGTTAAGGATATTGACGACAGCTTTGCCTCTGCCGAGGCTTGCGATCTTATGATTGTATTGGGTTCGAGCCTGGTTGTGACGCCCGCGGCGAACGTCCCCGAGGTAGCATGTAGTAGTGGTGCCCGACTCGTCATTGTGAATCGTGGAGACACCCCTCTGGACAGAGTCGCCAGCCTCCGTTTTGAAGAAGGTATCAGTGACGTATTCCCACCTGCGGTGGAACAGTTGAAAGTGCTACTGCACAACGAACAACAATAATTGGGGTAGGGGTAGAATGGCACTTACCTAAGGAGTTCACCCATGCTAGCGGTAAGTAGGACTGATGGTCTTATTCCAGGAGCATTAAGCCTGCGCCGAGCGCACAGAAGGGGGCCGCCCAGGTGAGACTACAGGCTCCTGAGTAAGCGAGGTTGTCGCCATTGCGACCGCAGGCGTGCTCCGGGAATAAGACCATCAGTCCTGCTTGACGCGGATTGTACAAAAAGATCCTTAAGTAAGTGCCATTCGGGTCGGGGTAAACTTCCACTATCGGGAATACTCCCGCCCTTTTCATACAATCAAAACAGGAAATTACCAAATGCTAGAGAAAGAGTTCATAAATCCACATCCGCTCGGTTTCACCAACACTGTGGTTTGCAGCAGTAACGGAACCAAAACAGTCTATGTTTCTGGCCAGGTAGGATATGCGGATGGAAAAGTCCCGGAATCCTTCGAAGAACAAGCCCAGGTGACCTACGATAATCTCGTGAATGAATTGCGCGCTGCAGGAGTCGGTGTTGAAGATGTTGTGAAGATAAACACCTATGTTGTCGATCTGAATCGTGACAAAAGCAAAGCCATCAGAAAAGCAAAAGATAAGTACTTTACCCACGAAAATCAGCCTGCTTCTACCATGGTGGGTGTATCTGCGCTGATTATGGAAGAACTACTTCTCGAAGTAGAAGCCACCGCTGTCGTTGAGGCATAGCTAATAAAATTGGGGTCAGCTCACCCTGACCCCAGAGGTAAATCTCAGTCGAAACCGATAAAGGAAGCGACGTCGTCTACTGAACTCCGGTTTGAACGGACATGGTTCGCCGCGAAATCATCGTCAGGATAGCCCATGGCTACACATATCATTATGACCTCATCATCCGGAATGCCTGCGTGCTCTCGGACAATCGGCGACTGCATAATGCCCTGACTGTTGATGACAGCACCAAGCCCCCTGGACCAGGCTGCGAGCACAAGACCATTGACTACCGCTCCGCAGTCAAACTGGGCGATATCACCACCCTCAAGGTCCTTGTCGTAGGTAATGACGATGGAGACCGGTGCATCAAATTGTCGAAATCCACGTAATACCCAGTCCTGCCGACCTTCTTTGTCGTTCCGCTCGATGCCCATTGCTTCAAACAACTGCACGGCTATCTCAATCTGACGTTGTCGATGCACACCTTCATATGCGCCATGGGATCGAATTTCTCTCGAAGGTGGGACGCCACCGAGATTGCGTTCTGTATTACCCTGTCTGATACGGTCGAGAGGTTCACCGGTTAGAATATAAAAGTGCCAGGGTTGAGTGTTCATCGATGAAGGTGAGCGAATGGCTAATTCCAGTACCTCCTCGAGTACCTCTCTCGGTACGGGATCAGGTTTGTATCCGCGGATGCTTCTCCGCCCTTGTACAACGTCTTCGAATTTCAATCTACGATCTCCAGGTTAACTTATGCAGGAATTGCGAATCCTGATAACCGAACGTCGGTACCAGGCGGCAATAGTTGTATAATAACTATACTATTTGTTGAGATGCCTATCGACCGGGAAGAAATTGGCATTAAGCTACTGGAAACTGAGCTTATACTTAAGTTGAAGTATGTTAGTTTCACAGGAATGAAATGGCTATCTACGCAAGGAAAGCACAGCTTTAACACTGAATATGGCTGAATCAGTTAAACTTGGTCTAATGGCACCGCTCACCGGGATTGTGGGTATCTATGGGCCAGAGATAGCCAGAGCGGGTGAAATTGCCTGCACTGAGGTAAACAAAAGCGGCGGTGTTCTCGGCAGCAAGCTGGAACTGGTCATTGAAGACGATGGCAGTCTGCCCGAAAGTTCGGTTCTTGCTGCGGAAAAGCTCGTCGATTACCATCGATGTTCAGCCATTATTGGCAATTTGCTCTCAAATTCCAGGATTGCTGTTGCCTATCGTGTTGCTGAAACAAGAAAACTACCACTCCTAAATTTTTCTTTTCATGAAGGGAGCGTACTTAGTCGCTATTTCTTTCACTTCGCGGCACTGCCAAACCAGCAGATTGAAAAGATGATTCCGTACATGCGAGAACAGTTTGGGCCGAAAATGTTTTTCGCGGGCAACAATTACGAGTGGCCGCGTGGATCAATTGACGCGGCCAAGCGAGCATTGACCGCTGTAGGTGGTCAGGTTTTAGGTGAAGAATATCTCCCCCTCGGTACATCTCGTGAATCTCTGTCCGAGCTTCTAGAGACAGTTCAAAAATCAGGCGCACAGGTTTTTGTTCCCTATTTTGCAGGGGTAGATCAGATTAACCTGTTGAATGATTTTGCGAATCGGGGGTTGAAAGAAAAGATGTCAGTGGTGATGGGCCATTATGATGAGATCATGGCGAGCCAATTGCAACCAGAAGTTCGCGAAGGATTTTTCTCCAGCAATACCTACTTCATGACGATCGACTCAAAAGAGAATAGCAACTTCCTCAAGTCGTTAGCTAAATTTCCTGGAGTTACAGGTGTCTGGCCCGAAGGTAATGGAATATTGACGAACTTTGGTGAAGGCACCTACTTGTGTGTTAAAGCTTTTGCCAAAGCAGCGAACCAGGCTGGAACCACTGAACCAGAAGCTTTGGTTGATTCACTGGAACACATTGGGCTTGACGGCCCCCAGGGGCATGTAGAGATGGATGCTGAAATCCATCACGCCAGGGTCAATACCTATTTGTCGAAATCAACGAAAGAAGGGCGATTTGAGATCGTCGAGAAGTTTGGATCAATAGCACCTGAAATCCCTGAAAGGTATCGGCATCTGCAGGTTGGCATAAGACATATCAACGAGGAGGAGGTTCGTTTTCAGGCAAGGATCGTGAGCCAGATGAACGAAGGGGTCTATTTGGTAGATTACGAAAATGGCAAGATCCTTTATACGAACCCCGGGTTGGATCGACTGTTCGGATATAAACCCAGTGAGCTTGTTGGGCAACAGGAATCCAAACTTTTCGATACGCGTAAGGAGTTTGGTGATACCTCATTGGCAGAAATCAATAAAACGCTTGATAAATCCGGATCCTGGGCTGGTGAAATTAAGGGCGTTAAAAAGGATGGTAAAGAGTTGTGGGTTTCATCCACTGTCTCGGCCTTTACCCATTCTGCCTACGGTGAAGTATGGATGGCCGTTTTAAGAGATGTT
>CAZJRI010000011.1:0-43680 GCA_964548025.1 uncultured Pseudomonadales bacterium | reverse complement strand
AAACTGGCAGAAGAAGCCCAAAAACAACGACAGGCAGAGTTTCAGGATCTCTGGGAGGCGGCGACCGACGGAAGAATTACCGTCAATTCCAAAGGAATCATTACTCTGGTCAACTCGATGACAGAAGAGATGTTTGGCTATAGCAGGCAGGAACTAATCGGCCAACCCGTTGAAAAACTGTTACCTGCACATCTGCGTAAATCCCATGAGCGATTTCGAAAAGAGTATCAGTTGGGTCCTTATAGGCGAAACATGGGAGATGGCCTTGAACTGATTGGCATCCCCAAATCTGGAGAGGGTTTTCCAATCGAAATCTCTTTAACACCTATCAAGATGCGCGAAGAGCAGGAAGTACTGGCAGAAATTCACGATATCTCCGACAGAAAGGTTATGGAAGACAAATTGCGACAGTCTCAGAAACTGGAAGCGGTGGGTCAATTGGCAGGCGGAATTGCCCATGACCTAAATAATATTCTGACAGCAATAATTGGATTTGCTGAGCTCTCGAAGTTAAAGGCTGAACCTGATCAAGAGAATTTCGAAGATTTGGACGAGGTACTCAAGGCAGGTGAAAGGGCGAAGGACCTGGTAAGTAGAATGCTTGCCTTCTCCAGGCAGCAAAACATTGAGCCGAAAATAGTGGACGTCTCTGATGAGGTTCTTGATCTAAATAGAATGTTGCATCAGCTTATTGGGAGCAATATTGAACTGACACTGGATCTGGATTCAGAACTCCATCGGGTACGTTTTGATCCCGGTCAACTTGAACAGATCGTGTCGAACTTGATTGTTAATGCTTCAGATGCCATGCCGGATGGCGGACAGATAACCCTGACTACAAAAAACACCGAATTAGATAGAGATTCCCTCACCGGACAATCCGTGGGCAAACCCGGATCTTACGTTGAACTATCAATAAGTGACACAGGAACGGGCATGACTCCAGAGGTACAAGAAAGAATTTTTGAGCCATTTTACACCACGAAAGAAAAAGGCAAGGGAACCGGACTTGGATTAGCGTCAGTCTATGGCATCGTGAAACGAATCAATGGTGAAGTGGCTGTTCACAGTGAAGCTGGTGTTGGCACGATCTTTAATATTTACTCCCCTGTATCTGATTCTCGGGTGTCGGCGGGAAGGGGATTGGATCGGAAAAAAGCACAGGATTAAGTCAGAATAGAGATTCTGCAGACCTGTGCAAATGACTTTCCAAGCTGCTTATATCGATAGATTTTCAAATCTAATGGTTACAGGGTACTGAGATAATTCCGATTCAGATAGTCGACAATTGCCTGGTGTCGGCAAACTAGTATACTGTGCTCACCATGGCCAAGATTCGGTTAATTCCAAACCAGTTCAGGACCTGGTTTCTGGTGGGACTTCTCTGTTGTATTCCCGTCATTATCCAGGCGCACGTAACAGATCACGAGAATTTGTCCGCTGATCCTGTTTGCTCCATGTGCATTTTCAAATCCCAGTTGCAGATCGATAATCATCTGGTATCAAAGGCAGATGGGCTGCCTGCAGCTAGTTTTAGCCCAACCAGGCGCAAGACAACAAAACTAATTTCTATCCCGGATAACACTCGCGCGCGTTCTCCTCCCTCCCTCTGATCGTAATTCCTTCTCTTATCCGAATCGGTGGCATTTTTGCCTCCGGTCTCGAACTTTTTGGAGTGTTATATGATCAGAACTTCTGTTTACCTATTACTCATGCTGACCTGGAGTGTCCCATGTCTGGCTGAGAACAACACTGAAATTGACGAGTTGCGAGAATCAATTTCTCAGCTAAAAGAGACATATATTGCCAAGATCAAGGACCTGGAACGGCGCCTTGAGGAGGTGGAGCGAGATTCCACCCATGCACAAACCGCCGCAGATGAAGCGATCGCTGTGGCAGAAGAGGCTCTTTTATCCCCGGTTGCGCCAGGCGCTAGCGGAGCCAATGCTTTTAATCCCGCTATCGGAGTGGTTCTGTCGGGTGGTTACTCAGCATTTGACGAGACTGTTGAACCCTATGTTATCCCAGGCTTTATTTTGGGACCTGAAACAGGGCCAGCAGAAGAAGGATTGCAGTTGGGTGAGACCGAGATCAATGTGCAGGCCAACGTGGATGACAAATTTTTCGGCAACCTGACCCTGGCAATTCACAGCGAGGATGGAGAGGCGGAACTTGAACTGGAAGAGGCCTATCTGCAAACACTTGCCCTACCGGCTGGATTCGGTATTACGGCAGGCAGGTTTTTCTCAGGCATTGGTTATCTAAACAGTTTCCATGCTCATAGTGATGATTTTGCCGACAGGCCCCTGCCTTACCAGGCCTTCCTCGCTAATCAGTACAAGGATGACGGTATGCAAATCCGTTGGCTGGTGCCTGCAGGTACCTTCCTGGAAATTGGTGCCGAGATTATGCGCGGTGATGCTTATCCCGCAAGTGGTGCCGAAAACTCCGGCAGAGGTGCGTATTCTCTTTTTGCCCATCTGGGTGGTGATGTTGGTGATAGTCATAGTTGGCGCTTTGGTGCGTCGCATCTTTATGCCGAGGTTTCCGAACGTTCTGCCGAAGACGAAGACACTGGCCTGGTGAGTCTGTTCATGGGTGAAAGTGAGCTCTACGGCATTGATTTTGTTTGGAAGTGGGCGCCGGATGGCAACCCAACTGTCAGGAACTTTAAGCTCCAGGGGGAGTATTTCTGGCGTGATGAATCCGGTATTTTTGAAAGTGAAGGTACCCAACAACAGTACCGGGGGGATCAATCAGGATGGTATCTCCAATCAGTCTATCAGTTTGCACCTGCCTGGCAACTCGGATACAGACATGATCGACTGGATGCCGACAATAAAGGTGTGTCGGGGAGCATTCTTGATCCAATGGGATTTAACCCAAAAAGGGATTCTATAAGTCTTGAATGGAAGAATAGCGAATTCAGTAGGGTGCGACTGCAATATACACGGGATGACTCCACACTGAACGGGAACGATCAGATACTGATGCAGTATTTCCAGAGCTTCGGTTCACATCGCGCCCATCAGTTTTAGGAGAATTCAGTATGAACAGGAAGACTTCACTTATTGCCGTGTTTCTATTATTGCTCAGTGAAACATGCTGGGCCAACCTGGTTATTTTTACCTGCGAACCGGAATGGGCACAGTTAGTTACGGAGATTGCAGGTGCCGATATGAATCCCTTTAGCGCCACAACACCGTTTCAGGATCCTCACCGTATACAAGCCAGGCCAAGTCTGATCGCAAAAATCAGACATGCAGACTTGCTTGTTTGTACGGGTGCTGATTTAGAGGTTGGATGGTTACCCTTGCTGCTGAGACGCTCTGGCAATTCCAGGATTCAGCCTGGCAGGCCGGGTTATTTCATGGCTGCGGACCATGTTCGCAAGTTAGAAATTCCCACCCGACTTGACCGGGCTGAAGGAGATATCCACCCACAGGGTAATCCCCATATCCACCTCGATCCGCGTAATCTATTGCGCATTGCCGAACAACTGTCAAAACGTCTTGTTGAGCTGGATCCGGCGAATGCAAACAGATACCTTGAGGGGTATACGAAGTTCAGCGAATCCTTTCGTTTGAAGATTAAAAAGTGGCAGGACAAGGCAGATCCATTGAAATCAATGATGGTTATCACTCACCATCGAAGCTTCAGCTATCTTGTCAGGTGGCTTGGCATAGACGTTGTTGAAACTATCGAAAATAAGCCGGGCATTCCCCCAAGCAGCAAACATATGGCGAGACTACTGCAACTGGCCGAAGTGAGGAATCCCAAGTTTGTGCTGCTAACACCCTACTCTGATCCGAAGCCTGCGGAGTGGCTCTCAGAGCGAACTCATATACCGATTATCAGATTACCCTATACCGTAGGGAGTGGGCATAGTGCACAAACCCTCTCGGAACTGTTTGACGCCACACTCAACCTGCTGCTGGGTCAACCGTGAACAATATCGCATTTGACCTCAGTATTATCGGGCCTGCCCTGTTGGCGGGGTTGCTGGTATTGAGCACCCATGTTCCGATGGGTCAGCAGGTACTGCAGAGGGGAATAATATTTATTGATCTGGCTATCGCCCAGATTGCAGGATTAGGTGTCATTGTCGCTGCCAGTCTCGATTGGGACACCGGCGGAATAGGTGTGCAGATCGCCGCGGTTAGCGCTGCATTGACGGCTACCTTGCTGTTGAACTGGACGGAAAGACACTGGCCTGATGAGCAGGAGGCGATCATCGGGGTACTGTTCGTTCTGGCCGCAACTGCAAGCATCCTGGTGCTGGCAGAGAATCCACACGGTGGTGAGCATCTGAAGGAGCTTCTTGTGGGGCAGATACTGTGGGTGACACCCGCCGTGTTGTGGCCGGTTGCTGTGGTTTATGCACTCGTATTGGTCTGTTGGTTTAACCTGGATCGATTGGGTCAATTTGGATTTTACGGACTCTTTGCAATCTCGGTGACAGCCTCTGTTCAGTTGGTTGGCGTCTACCTGGTTTTTGCCAGTCTAATTATCCCTGCTTTGGCAACGATGAATCTTAGCGGGGTCAAACGTCTTGCAGCCGGGTACACGATTGGTACCCTCGCTTATCTGTCAGGGCTGATCGCATCCACAATCTGGGATCTGCCCCCAGGCGCCTTGATCGTCTGGGCACTTCTTTTATGGGGGATTCTCGGCGCGATTGCCATTAAAGCGCAAACCAATAGAAAATTGGGGTCGGAGTAGAATGGCACTTACTTAAGGCATGTTAAATTGTTAGCGGCGAGTAGGACCAGTATATCCGTTTCAAGAGCATGAAGCCTGCGCCGAGCGCGCCGAGTGAGACAGGAACTGGCTCACGAGTAAGCGAGGTTGTCGCCGTTGCGACCGCAGGCGTGCTCTGGAAACGGATATACTGGTCCTGCTTGACGCGGATAAACCGTGAATAATCCTTAAGTAAGTGCCATTCGGGTCGGAGTAAAATGCCGCAATTTATACCGTCATCTTACCGCTACCCCAATTATCCCGACTCCAGTTTGGTGTGCATATACCTGCTGATGGTTCGTCGAGCGAATAATCCGAATGCAATAGATATGAGAATTGCGATGCTGACACCCTTAAAAAGAAATACGGAATTATCATCTGCCCAGATTATTCGCAGCAATCCGTAGGCAGGATAAAGCACAAATAAGATATAGCCTGACATCGCCAGTGAGAGTTTGTTGATCGTCTGCTGTCTGACTTTGAATGCGTGCTGTGATACTTCAAAAGCCGGGGGCAATATCTCATAACTCATAGTTGTCTCCTCAGAATGGTTTTACGATTGCCAGATAGAAGATGAGCGTAATTGAGACAATCACGACAGGTGTGGTCAACACAAGGAACCACCAGTGTAATCGGATGGCTTTCTCGTACGCTTCAGGCGTACCGGTGGCTCGTATTCTCGCCTTGTTGAGATTGAAATGGGCGAGATAATAATCCATCGCTTCAACCGGGATAAAGATCATCACAACAAGAACGAGTTTCATGGCGAACCAGCCCTGTGCCGGTGACCAGCCACCTGCGATCATCAGCATCGGCCCGGTTATCAACAGAATTGGAAAAGCGATATGTTCAAGCACCGCGCCATCGTCAAACCGTTCCATCGCCCAATTGCGTAGCCTGACTCTGTCAGGGTCATGAGGATTCTTTAACCAGTCACGAAATAAGGGTACTAAATAGTAGGTATAGGCAACGGAAGTACTCCAGAACCACATCGCTGCAAAGACCACATGTACAAATTTTATCTGCAAATAGTATTCGGCGAGGAAGGTCTGGGCTGATTGCAACATCGAATCAGTCTAACAGATTTTAGTCGGCTTCTGTTTCGACCTGGTTTGGCATTATGATTAGTGGTGGTAAACGGACCAGCTAGCGCAACAGATAGGTATTCCATATACTCGAGCAAACCACAGGAGAATCAAGGCAATGAATATTCGTCACAATTTACCAGCACCCTTGAAACCCGAAGGTGACTGGGCGCACATTTTCTCGTACCACGCTATGGATGTTGAACTCTCGCGTGCCGAAGGTATTTATTACTACGACACAGGTGGAAAGCAATATATTGACGCATCCGGTGGCCCCATGGCCTTTACGCTGCCTCATGGTGATGAGCGAATGAAACAGGCCATCATAGATCAAATGGAGAATTTCACCCATATTCATCCTGTTCTCGCCAACCGGCCTCGGGCTGATCTCTGTGCAAAGATTGCGGAAGTTACTCCCCCAAAGCTAAATACGACTTATCTTGTATCCGGAGGTTCGGAAGCAGTCGAAACAGCAATGAAAGCCGCAAGGCAACACCACGTTGCACAGGGGAATATCGAGAAGCATAAAGTAATCTCAAATTATCAGAGCTATCACGGTATGACATTAGCGACCCAGGGATTGTCGGGTAATCCGTCTTATGAGAAGTTCTATGGCCCGATGCTACCCAAGTCGCCGCATATTCATCAGTACAGTGACCACGACAAACCAGAAGGCATGACCCGGGAAGAATGGGGCATCAAGTCAGCACAGGAACTTGAAAAAGCGATCTATTTCGAAGGTGCTCAAACCGTGTCTGCTTATATTGCCACCCCTCATGGTTGTGGTTCTGATTATGGCGTCGTTGCGCCAAAGGAATACTGGCAGGAAATCAGACGGATTTGTGACCACTACAATGTGCTCTTGATTGCCGATGAGGTCGTTACCGGATTCGGCAGAACCGGAAAATGGTTCGCGATGGAACACTTCGGCGTCGAGGCTGATATCATGACAACAGCAAAAGGAATCTCCGGTTGTTATGTCCCCCTTGGGGCAGTGATGGTATCTGATGAAATTAACGAACCGTTTCTAAAAGGCGAAGCTCATTTTGTTCATGGGTTCACCAACGGTGGTCATCCGCTTGCCTGCGCAGCGGGTCTGAAAACCATCGATATTCTGCGTGAAGATGGCCTTGTAGAGAATTCAGCAGCCATGGGGAAACATCTATTTACCTACAGGCAAAAACTACTCGATCACCCTACAGTCGCAGATGCGCGTGGTTGGGGGATGTTTATGGTGCTTGAACTGGTTGAAAACAAGGAATCGGGAGAATACTTTGGCGTAGAACAGCAAGCGGAAGATCTGTTTCAATCCATCGCATTGAATAATGGTCTTGTATTTTATGGAACGCTCTATGGCGCAAGGCGTCAACCGCTATTCAAACGTGGATTACCACTCTGGATTTCACCCCCATTGTCCATTACAAAAGATCAGGTCGATGATCTGGTTGCCAGACTCGATGATACGCTGTCGGAGTGGGAAGAGCAGTTGGGTGCTTAGATGCTGGTTAAACAAGACCCGCAATTAAGCGGGTCTTGACCGCTTTTTCAAAACAAAGCAGGATTCACCAGCATGGCACCACTCTTGTGTGCCAGTATTTCGTTGCAACCATCGGCAATCAATCCCGAACGCGCATCACGCAGCAGTTTTTCCATGGGATACGCTTTGGTCATGCCATTACCGCCAAAAATCTGCAGTGCATCACTTGCTACCTCAAATGCGGTCTGGGTAGCCGTGATCTTTGCACTACAGGACCCGTGCAATGCCGGTTTTGGCGCCGTGACGTTGTATTCCATAACCCTTCGAGTCAAGGCACGCGCTGCCTCAATCTTGCGGAACATATGAAACAGGCGATATTGAACACTACTGTGTTTGATAATAGGCACGCCACCCTGTTTTCTCTCATGGGCATAGGCAAGCGCCAGTTCATAAGCCGCTCGTGCAACGCCCAGAAACATAACTGCAACTTGTGGATTAGCCTCGGATAACATTTCGTAACTGTGCTCCTGGTAGGTATTTGAATCTGCCAGGATATGCGAGATGGGCACAACAACGTCGTCAAAGAATAATTCACCCTGATTCATGGCCCGCAGTCCCATCTTATCGAGCGGTTGACCTCGGCTGACACCATCTGAATTGAGGGGCACGATGACGGCCATACCTGGTCCGACTTTGCCGTTAATATCTGCGTGGCAGTAAAGGGCACAGACCTCTGCCGTTAGTGATCCGGACGGCCAGGCTGCCTTCTGACCATTTATAACCACGTTGTCCCCATCAATACGGGCAACACAGTTAGGTTGACCATATTCGCCCTGAGGATGCTGGATGGAAGCATCGGCATCGAGCATGTCGCTGCCGTGATCCGGTTCGGTTATCGCCCAACAACCGAGCTTTCCGTCGCAGTACTCCACCATCTCCTCATTACCGGCCATCATTGAATACATAATGGGGAATTGATTGACTAAAATAGCACCGGCAAGTCCTGCATCACCCCAGGCCAGTTCTTCAGATGCAATCGCCAGCAACTTAACTCTCGCCACCGGATCCATGTCGGTCATTTGAGTGAGGCTCAGGCCAAGATCGTTTGCCTTGTCGAGCACCTCCCACAAAATGGAATCAGGCGCGATAACTTCATCCGGGGGCAGTTTGTCCAGTTCGATTCCCGCAGGTCGCATTACCTCAGCGGCAAATCGATGGGTCGTGTCCTGAATCGCTTGTTCTTCTTCGGTTAAGGGAGGTTCAAGTCCATTTACGGGCAGTTCAATATATTCACTCATTGTATTCTCCTTAGGCTGTTCTCATTTCGTATGCCTGTTGCCTGACGAAGATATCCCAGACATCTACGACAGTCCAGAATACTGTTGTTTATAATGGAATCAGCCTCCCGGGTTGCCCGTTATCGGAGTTGAAAGAATCGGGAATCAGGGTCAGTGGGCACGGTATCACATGTGGATTGATACCAATCGAGCGTTTGCTCCCGCATCTCCATCAGAACTGTTGCGGCCTCGGGTTCACTAACGATATTGTTAAGTTCCATTGGATCTTCCCTGATATCAAAGAGTTGATCATCTTCATACAGTCGACGGATATACTTGTATCGTGAAGTTCGACACATGGTCGCTTTTCCGTGTTTTAGAGGCGCTGAATCGTCCAGTTGCGCCCTTATTCTCGGAAGATACATGCTTTCTTCATTAAAACTTTCTTTCTCCGAAGCGAGGGTTTCACCGAGAAGCCGACCACCTTCGGCAAATACTGCTTCTCGATGTACCTGATCTCCTGCAAAGAGGTGAGTGAGATCCCTGCCAAAGTGGGCGTATCCAGGATCAATATCAGCCATTGCATAAACGGTCGCAGGGAAATCCACGAGTTCAACAAGTGCGTCTCTTGTCCCGGATTGAGTAGATTTTCCGGCTGGTGGCTTGACGATAAAGGGTACGTTTGTGAGGCAGTCCTCAAGGGTGTTTTGAGTCTTCTCAACCAGACCATAATCACCAGTAAAGTCGCCATGATCTGAAAAAATGAAAGCCGCTGTATCATCAAAGATACCGCGATCACGTAATGCCATCTCCAATAAACCCCACTGGTGATCAACACGAGCGCACATACCATAATAGGTGGCACGAAGTTCTGTGAAGCGCTCTTCGGTCCAGTTCTGCATCTGCTGACCTTCGAAGATATGTTGCAAAATAGCCGGTTTGCCTTTCCAGTCTTTTATCGTCGTCCGTTTGGGTATCGTTCTTCTGTCAATGGCGCTGTACCAGGGATCTTCAACGCAATAAGGAGGATGCGGATAGCCAATCGGCAGGAAGATGCACATGGGTGCATCGTCATCGTAGTTCCGGATAAAATCCAGCGCCCCATAAACCATTGCCCAGTCATGATCGAAGTAGATGTCCTTGTCACCGGGGTCGAGCCGCCCTTTATAGAAACTGTAGTAATTATCTCCATCCGGCTCACCTCGCCAGCTCAGGTCTCCGCCATGGCTGCCTGTTCTTGGTGTATATCCCCAACGTTCATAGTCTTCGCGATGAGCTTTAAATGCCAGACTGCAGTGTTTATCTGGTCCATCCTGGCCTGCGATCAGATCGTTTTTGCCGCCCCACCAGACAAAATAGCCATTCTCTTTTAGTACACGCAGCAGATTGTCATCGTTTGCAGAATCCCGAAGCATATAATGCATTGTGCGATGGCCATTTGTATGTGGATACAAACCGGTCATGTAGGAGCAGCGACTGGGTGTACATACCGTTGCCTGTGCAAAAGCGTTGTGGAAAGATACCGCATCATTGGAAACAAGTTTATCCAGATTTGGTGTCAGTGCAGCGGGATTGCCAAAATGCCCCATGACATCCGCCCGCCATTGGTCCGGGTTGAAGATAAGAATATGGGGCTTCTTACTCATTACCACTCGCCTCCTTTTTCTGATGATTCAGCCACATGCACTTTTCATTGTACAGTCCAGGGGTTTTTACCTGCCTCTTCAATGGCTTCAAGATAGATTTCCCAGTTGGAGGATTCCAGCTTCACGACATGTGCGATGTCCAGCATCTGTGGTGCAATAAAGGCAGAGTGCAACCACAATCCTGTCATTGACCTGGATTGATTTTTGTCCGCATAGCTAAACTGACAATCTATTCTGCTTTAGTGAACCTGGTCTATTCGGACTGCCAGGGTACATCGATCAGAGATTGACCTGAAAGGCCGTCTGCATCACGGCAGTGTCGTTGTATTCATGCAAATAACAAATCTGACCGCTGTCGTTAATATGCAGGATGTGCACCCAGTCCATCTTGTAGACCTTACCAGTTGGAATCACCTTGCTGGTCTCACTCCCGGTCACAGTTACTTTCTGGCCGTCCACGAGCATTTCCGTGATATTGAAATCGGTGATATCAATGGCACCATCGAAACCACTGAGATAAGTTAGCAATCCATCCTGCCCTTCGAACTTTCCACCAAATGGAATGATGGACGGCAGATAATTTTCAAGCACAAAATCACTTGAGATGCCGCCTTCGGCAATCAGGCTGTCAACGTCGGACATCGCCAGGGAATAGAACTTCTGAGCTGCTGCAATTATATCCTCACGTGTCATTACCCACCCTCCAGTTAACTATCTTAAATCCATTTATGTCGGCAACTCGGTCATTGGCACCTTGCCGTAACCTTCATCGTAGGGTGAGAACAGCCGGTTATCCAGGTGGACATTGGCGAACATCCATTTGCCGTCAATGCGCACATATTCGTCACTGTACCGGGACGCCAGCCACATGGCAGTGTCGCCTTCATTCAGCACCATGGGTTGCCACAAATACCACTTACCGGTCGCTGTATCTCCCTTCACTTCAATGATTGGATTTGTCACATGGTGTATAGCCAGTTTCACAACCTCTGGACTTGTCTGGAAGAACTTGCGGATTGCCTCGCGACCACTGGCATACCCCAATGACCCGCCATCCCATACGGCTGATTCTGTAAAGAGGGCCGCGAGCGCATCCGCCTCATAGTCATTGTCGCAAAGTGCGCAATAATGATGTTTAAGCTTTCGAATTGCCTCGATATCTTCAAGCTGCTGAATTCTGCTTTCAAGGTCGACATTACTCATAACCGTTGCTCCTGAACTCAATGTGCTTCACGTTATAACAAATATTGAAATGGGGAGCACGGGTGAGAAAGAACCCGGCTCGTAACTGCCAGCTCGTAGCTGCCAGCTAATGCGCTCATCTCTTCACCGGGCCTTGCACCTGCCGCAACGCTCTGGCATTTTGCGAATATCTAAGTGAGGAATGAAATGAGAATTCTGAAACCGCTTGCTATTGGATTACTGGTTGTGCTGCTGATGCTTGTGGGATGGTATCTGACCCGACCCGGTATGGCGGATGTTGGTATTCCCTACGCTGATCCGGCACCGGTCAATAACGGAGGGGTGACGGTGAAATGGTTTGGCGTCACCACTTTGCTGATTGATGATGGTCAAACGCAGATCATGACCGATGGTTTCTTTTCACGTCCAGGCCTGTTGGACCTGGTGCTGGAGCGAGCCGTTGCACCGGAGATTGAAACCATCAGTGCTGTGCTTGCGGATCATAACGTCACTCGTCTCGCCGCCATTATGCCGGTACATTCCCACTACGATCATGCGATGGACAGTGGTGAGGTGGCGAAGCAAACCGGCGCCATGTTACTTGGATCTGAGTCAACCGCGAATATTGGGCGCAGTTCAAACCTGAATGAGTCACAAATTCAGGTAATTGAAGCAGGAACGCCTTATCAATTCGGCCAGTTCACCGTCACTTTCTACGAATCGAAACACGCCCCATTGCCGACCAATGCTGGTATTAACGGCGTTGTCGAAGAACCATTTGAATTACCCGCTCCGTATACCGCCTGGCAGTTGGGTAAAGCCTTTTCAATTCTCATTGAGCACCCTGGGGGTAACGTGCTGGTTCAGGGTAGTGCAGGGTATGTACCGGGTGCCATGGATGGTGTCAAAGTCGATACCGTCTTTTTAGGCACCGGTGGTCTGAGCGGGCAGTCGTATGACTACCAGCAGGCGTATATTGATGAGATGGTGCTAAAGACTGAAGCATCAAAGGTATATACGGTTCATCATGACAACCTGTTTGGTCGCCTGGGTGAAGTAGAACAAAGCAAATTACTGGTTGAGTTCACGCCGTCTTTTGCATTCGAACTCGGGCAATTGGTATTACCGGCTGAACTCCAACAACTTCGTTATGCTGAAGCCGTCAAACTCTAGGTTTCATTTGTAGAACACTTTATCAAGAAAACTGATCATGACATCGAGCGCTGGTGGCGCGTCCTTTTCGAAACTGAGGTCAAACAGGGCATTGGACCCGGAATCCAGAAATGCATGTGGTCTGCCTTCATATTCCCAGTATTCAGCGGAGTGACCTGCTTGCTGTAGCTTCATCATATAGTCTTTGACAGACTCGGGTGTAACCAGGTTGTCTTCACTGCCTGCTGTCAGTAGTTGCGGTGGCAACAAACGCTCGCTGACGTCGGGGATGTGGTAAACGGGAGATACGCCCTTGTATAGGTCGGGGTTGTCCTTCGCGTTGAAGTCATCACCGAATATACCTCTAGCCATTGAACCACCCATCAACCAGAAAGGATTCTTCCAGCTTTCGAATCCGTTCAGTCCGGAGTTATAAACATCATAAGCACCATAACTTAAGATGGCAGCCTGCACAGACAAGCCCTCCTGTTCTGCAACCTGCTCTGCTGTGATGTCATCGGGTAAATACGATGGCGTGAAGGTGAGTGACTGTTCTGAATATCCCGTGGAACTCAATCGATGCCCCAGATTCACAATCATGGCAGAGAGATGTCCACCGGCACTGTCTCCGGTTACTGCAATTTTTGCTGAGTCTCCTTTGTAATCTCCTATATGAGTCTTTACCCAGAGTACTGCGCCAAAAACGTCTTCAACTATCTGATCCAGTGTAACGGTATTGTCTGCATCACCCAGCAATCGGTAATTAACATTGCAAATTACGTATTCACTGTTGGTCGCCAGGTATGCCGATGCCTGATCCATAATGGACTTGTTGTTAATGAGCCATCCGCCACCGTGAAATATCATCAAAACCGGGTAAGTAACCTTCCCTGAGGCAGGTGTGTAGATGTCCATGGTCAGGTCAAAGCCATCCGGCGATGCCCAGAGGACATCTTTGACTACCGTGTATTTTGCTGGATCATTGTTCTCCAAGCGCTCCGGGATTTCCTCTGAGCAGGCAGTGACCGAAGTCAGAAAGAGAATGATCAGAAATTGTTTATAGTTCAATTTGCCCTCCAGCAAGGCAGAGGATAGCCAGATAAGGTTCAAGATTGATAGCCTATCGACTTATCCGAAGGTCATTCAAGCACCTGGTTACCTCAATTCATAGGTGCATCTTATGCCAGCCGGGTCGGTGTCGGGATTCGTTTTCGACGAATTCGGCTGAAAGCAATAGAACTTAGCCTGCAATTTGTGCTCTAACTTTGAAGTTTTATCTGGACCTTGAGTAGAAAGACCAGTAGCTGGTCATTGATTCAGGAGGAATTGGATGTGATATCGAAGTCTATTTTGCTTGCTGTATTGTTCGCAGTTTTTCTGGGAACTACCTTCGCGCTGAGCTATGCGCTTTTGTCGAGACAGGAACAATCGGCGGATATATCCGACAGACTTGCCTTAATTGAGGAGCGAATTACGCAACTGGAAATGGCTGGCCGGGACGCAGGTTTACCACAGCCGATACCTGAACAGAAGGCGGAGGGAATGGAGTCACAAGACGAGTTACCGCTTCAAACGGCTCATCGTGTACAGAGTTACTCAGGTGGTCCAATCGGTTTTCAACAGTTTAATCAGCTAAGAGATCCAACAGTTGACCCTGAGATTCGACTGAGTCAGGCACGTGAGCTGATCAAATCCCCTATGCCGCCAATGCAACTGATGGCGATTGAAACCCTGATTGAATTACAGGATGAGCAGGCAACGGGGGCAGTTCGAAATCTGGTATCAGCAATAGGTAATGACCGGCGTTCTCAGTTTATGGCTGAACGTGCAATTGATCTGCTGGCTGATGCTGATGGTCTCGACGTCGATTCGCTATTGTACGAATACGCAGACCATGACAACGAAGCGATTGCAATTGCTGCTGCTCGCTCTCTGGAAGCCAGAGCCGATGACAATCCGATGAAGAATGTTATCAGCAAACTGGCAACCGGTCTGACAGATGCCGACGGTGGCGTTCGAAGTCGAACCGTACAACAATTGGGTCGAACCAGGAGTCCTGCTGCGGTTGATACATTGTCGATTGCATTGAATGATAACAACAGTGAGGTACGTATGCGTGCTGCGCAGGCACTGGGTAATACAGGCGCAGATGCAGCGATAGAAAAGCTGACCATTGCTCTGGACGATCCGGTGGCGGAAGTAAGGTCTGCGGCTGCGCGAGGTCTTGATCAGATCCGCAACCCTCAGTCTGCCAGCACCGCGAATTTTGTTTATGGTGTAGCACCGTGAAATTCAGGTATTGTTACGATACTCCAGTGCTAACTGAATTACGGTGACTAACCGCAGTCCGAACCGGGGTCTGACCTTTCTCGTCACGATTGAATCTGTCGTAATTTTTGTCGCTGGATGATATCAGGTAGCTACTAGCCAATCTCCCGAAAACACTGACGAACTTCGTTCACAAAGAGTTCAGGTTGTTCGAAAGCGGCAAAATGCCCGCCCTTGTCCAGTTCATTCCAATACTGAATATTCCCGTAGCGTAGCTCTGCCCAGGATCTTGGTGTTGGTATGACTTCTCCAGGGAAAATGCTGCAACCGGCTGGCATTCTGACAATAGATTCACCTTCGTCGTTAAACAGTTTCTCAAAGCTCTCCCAGTATAAGCGGGCAGAAGATGCACCCGAATTGGTGAGCCAGTACAGCATAATATTGTCGAGTAGTTCATCCCGGGTGAGTACATTTTCTGGATGGCCATCACAGTCAGTCCAGGCGTAGAACTTTTCAAGAATCCACGCCGCCTGACCCGAGGGAGAATCTGCAAGCGCGTAACCCAGGGTCTGGGGTCGGGTGCTTTGTTGTTTTGAATAACCGGAATCCCACTGTTGGTAGAATTCTGCGCCTGCTAGTGCTCGTTGGTCTTTTTCATCGGGATTGGCAACCGCAGCTTCAGTCGGCGATGTAATGGGCATATTTACGTGAATGGCAGCACAATTCCCTTTATTCTGAAGACCAATAGCTGTCGTAATAACGGAACCCCAATCACCGCCCTGAGCGAAATATCGCTTGTATCCCAGTCTTTGCATCAGTCGGTCCCAGACATCAGCGATCTTATTAATATCCCACCCCGTTGAGGCTGGTTTGCCTGAAAAACCATAACCTGGCAGTGAGGGGCAAACGACATGGAAAGCATCTTCCGGTTGGCCACCATGCTTTTCCGGATCTGTCAGGGGTTCAATAACCTTGTGGAACTCAATAACGGAGCCCGGCCATCCATGGGTGATGATGATGGGATGAGCATCCTCGTATTTACTCCGTGCATGGATGAAGTGAATGTCCAGATCATCAAGCGTGGTTTTAAACTGTGGAAAACGATTCAGGCGTTCCTGTGTTTTGTACCAGTCATATTCATTAGACCAGTAATCACAGAACTCCCGATGATATTCCAGCGGTAATCCCTGTGACCAGTCAACAGGTGTTTCCTTCTCAGGCCAGCGGGTGAGTGCCAGACGTTGTTTAAGGTCGTCCAGATCCTGTTGTTGAATCTCTATCCTGAACGGATTGATAGCGGTCATGGTTTCTCCAGAAGTAAGTTCTCTCTCGAAAGTGATCAGGGTGAAAATTTGGTTAGGTCATCACATGAACCAGGTCGCATCATATTTTAAAAGTCCTGCTATGATAAGCACATTGAGCTTGCGGTTTCATAATTCCCAACAGTACCAACAGCGTGCATCTACTTGTTGGATACTTTAGTATCTGCCTTTCCTGCATAAAAAATGGGACTGAGCACATGAACCCTGAAACCAGTGCTGTTACCCTGAGCCAGCTTGGGCTCGATATGTTTGATCCGAAGGTTATTGCACATCCTCACCAGTTTTACAGTCGGCTCCGTCAAGAAGCACCTATTGTATGGTCAGAACAGACGCAAGGCTGGGTACTAACACGCTACGAAGATGTACGTCACGTCTTGCGAAATCCTGAGTTGTTTTCCAGTGCTGCAACGATGGACGGTCCGGGCATCATCGGTCGAACAGATATCGTTCGAGAAGAAGTCGCACCAGCAGGCACACTGACGATGTTAAATTCTGATCGACCTGCACATACCCGCCTGCGCAAGCTATTAAGCACTGACTTCACACCAAACAAGATCAAACGCATGGCCCCCCGCATCGAGCAGCTCTCTGTCGAATTGTTAGAAGGCGCAGCGGAACGTGAGGTATTTGACGTGGCAAAAGATCTCGCGGAACCTCTACCAGTCACTATTATCGCTGAACTACTGGGGATTCCGTCAGAACTCGGTGTTCAGTTTAAACGTTGGTCCGATGCGGCGACTGCACCTCTGCCACCAGATGCCAGTGACGATGATGTGCTGGCACGTAACGAGGAGATTGTCGATTTTCGAACCTACCTGAAAGATCGCATAGCCGAACGCCATGCAAACCCCACTGATGATTTCATTGGTCGACTGGTAGCTGCCCACGATGATGAGAGTAAACTCAGTGATGATGAGGTGCTGGCTGGTGTCAACCTGCTGCTTCTCGCCGGGAATGAAACCACAACGAACCTGATCTCGAATGCTGTATTAGCACTGACGCGATTCCCGTCTCGTCAGCAAGAACTCCGTGATCGACCGGAACTTATAGATGCGGCTATCGAAGAATTCCTGCGCTATGACGGTTCAGTTCAATTCACAATCCGTAGCGCCACCAGTGATGCTGAATTTCATGGTCAAAGGGTCGCTGCTGGTGAACGTGTGAGCATCGTCCTTGCTTCTGCAAATCGCGATGATCGTGTATTCCCAAGGCCTGATGAACTGGATTTTGATAGACCGAAGGAGAAGCACCTCGCATTTGGAGACTGGATTCACATTTGTCTGGGACAGTTTCTGGCTCGTATGGAAACCAGCGCTGCTCTTAAGGGTTTATTGCGGGAATTCTCACAGTTCGAATTGGCTGTACCCGAAGAAGAGATTATTTATCGCCCGAACTTCAATTTGCGGGGACCCAGCTATCTTCCAATCCGGGAGGCTGTAACAGGGTAGTCAGCCCCTTACCGATCAGGTAATCGAGTTATGTAATAATGGCTTTCACCTGTTTTTTGCTGTACGGACGGGTGCCATGAATTCTGCAAACCTGGGATAGTCCAAAAATGCTGAACAGCACTGCTTATAAGCGACCGGTAGATTGCTCAAGTGAAAATTGAACGCAGGCTAAGTAACCTCTTCCTGCTTTCGGTTATTCTGAGTGCAGCGACGGTATGGTCAGATGCAGTCACGGATGCAATTCTGAAACCTGATCGCATTCAGTCAGATATTGAGAGAGATAAACGTAGTAAGCCACAGGCGATCATTCCTCTTCTGAACCTGCACCCCGGTAACAGGGTTGTAGATATCTTCGGAAGCGGTGGATACTACAGCGAACTGCTGGCGAGCGTAGTGGGTGATAAAGGTGAGGTGCTGCTGCATAACAACCGTGGATTTGCCGCCTGGGGTATCAATGTTTTAAATGATCGGTTTAACGGCAGGTCGGTTAGCAATATTACGCGACACGACAGGGAGATAGTCGACCTGGACCTGGGAGTTAACCAGCTTGATGCGGCAATCATGGTGATGGCTTATCACGACATGTATGTCATACCCACCCGATACAACGGTGAAAAATATGTCCCTGTTGGTCCATCTGCCGATGTCGACCACCTGATGATGCAGATTTACGAAAGTTTGAAACCTGCTGCTCGTTTGGTCATTGTCGATCATGCTGCGGGGGGCAATACTGCAATGAAAGATGCCCTTGAGCTGCATCGTATACATGAGTCATTCGTTAAATCTGAACTGGAAAGATTTGGATTCAGGTTTATCACTTCATCGGGCGCATTGAGAAATCCTGATGATGGCCATTCCATGATTGTTTTTGATTCCGATATAAAGGGAAAAACAGATCGTTTCGTTCTTGTATTTGAAAAACCCTGAGCGCTTAAAAAAACAGGCCTGCCTAACGGAAAATTGAATGAGCCTGCTCCACTGCGTATTATGTTGAGATTAGTAATCAGCTAACTGACGGGGAGCACTTAATGATCTTAAACTGCTATCATAGTTCTAATAACCGATTAACGAGAATGAAATCCGGATTCACAGGTGCTGTTGGCCTGGCTTGTTTGTTCTTGCTGGTAAGTAATGCGATGGCGGATACTACTGGCGTGCGCCTCAGTGAACCTCGCATCCAGCCTTTGAAGAAAGAATATGTCGAGAGTCAGGCCAGGCTTGGTAATGAAGTAAAGGTCGAGGATGTGCTGAATATCTTTGCCACTCTTTCCAATCATCCTGAACTTGCTGAAGCCTGGGGTCCGTTTGGTGCGTACATATTAAGAGCCAACTCTCTGCCGCCAAGGGATCGTGAGCTGGTAATCCTGCGCATAGGGTGGTTGTGCCAGGCTGCCTATGAATGGTCTCATCATTCCCTCATGGGACTGGATCTGGGCATAACCCAGGAAGAGCTACTGCGAATAACTAAAAGCTCGGATGCAAAAGGGTGGTCAGCACATGACAGGGCATTAATTCGTGCGACTGATGAACTGCACGAGGATAGCTTCATCAGCGATAAAACCTGGCAACAGTTGGCTGCTACATATAATACAAAGCAGATGATGGATCTTGTGTTCACGGTAGGTCAGTACAACCTGGTGTCGATGGCACTGAATAGTTTTGGTGTGCAACTGGATAAAGACCGGTATGGATTTCCGAAGTGAAACTACAAATGCAACAGATTGTCAGCCCCGGTACAACTCGCTGACGGTCTAATTCAGTCTGAAAGGATTCGCAGCCTTAAGAAAACTGTCTCTTCAGAAAATCTAGCTGAATAGTGACATTCTTCTCAAACCACTCTCCCCGGTAGGGTGCGAAGTGGTTGCAGGCCAGGGTATGGAATTCACCATTTCGAAGCTTTGATGCCATGAACCTGGCTTGTTCAACCGGGACCAGTGAGTCCTCGTCAGCAGCTATGACAAGCGCTGGACAGGTTAACTTTTCAGCAGAAGGTACGGGGTCGTAGCCTGCCAGTTTGGTCAGTGCTTTTGCCGGTACACGATTGTCAAAAGTAACACCTTCCGGTATGAGTGCAAGATAACCCGGTTCGGATTCAGGTGTGTTCATTATCGCGGTACTTCCTGGTGGTCCTACAACAGGCACGTAATGGGGTGATCCGGTAATCGCCGTCTTTATTGAATCGAAGATGGCATGACCGAGCATGCCAATAGATGCCATGACTTCTGGTTTGGGGCCATCTTTTGGTATCCCGGAGTAGGGCACCTGAGAGATAGTGGCAGCAACCTTGCCATCCCTTGCCGCCGCACAAATGACATGTGCGCCACTGAATGAAGTACCCCAGAGAACGATTCGCGTGAGATCCACTCCCGTAAGGGTCCGCACGTGTGCTATTGCGGCATCCCAGTCCTCTCCATGATGGATCGGATCAGCATTAGTACGCGGTTCGCCTTCACTGCCACCAAAGGTGCGGTAATCAAATACAAATGCGGCGTATCCATTGTCACGAAATGCGCTGGCAAAATCTTCGAGGCCAAATGCACGTTCGCCAGCGAAACCGTGGGCAATAATCACAACGGGCGGGTTTTCAACGCCCTCTGGGCGGAAGAGCCAGCCCGCACACTTGGTTCCCTGACTGATGAAATCGCTATCGATTCTGGATTGTTCTGCCTGGTATTGTTCTGCCTGGTCATTCATTGTTCAAAAACACCTTTGTCGATGGCGATTAGTCTGGTTCCGGGATTCAGAGCGCCCGAAGATTTTCTTACCCGGCCTGAAAAACATATCTCAGCCCATGAGGTATGAGTGCATAGGGTACAGTAAAATGAGTTTCTTCCGGGAAGATCAATGTTTTCAGTCTTAGGTTAGGGTAGTTGCGAGATGCCAGCAACTCGCCCATTTTTACCGTATGGGCCTCTGTATCCGCCCGCTTGAAAATCTCGGCGCCGTTGGGGTCAAACGCCGGGCTCAGTACATCCTCCGCTCCGCCTGCAGATAGGAATACGACAGCATCGAGGTCGTCATGGTTACGGGCATACTCTTCTTCATAATCAAAACAAAGTGGAAGATCCCAGCAAATCCACGGGCTGCCTATGACATAGCGATTGAAGAACCCGGTGTGGTTGAACAATACATAAGTGCCGAACAATCCACCCATGGAATCTCCCACATAGGTACGATCATCCGAGACGTTGAAGTGCTTGCTAATCCATGGCCATAATTCATCCCGCATAAACTGGATGAATAACGAAGCACCGCCTGCGGAGACACTTCCTGCCGATAGTTCCGATTCAGATAACTGCCCTACCTGGAATTTATCAACAGTAGGTGAAAAATCGTACATTCTTCTGTTTGTTACGTACTCGATATCACCGTCTACCGGATAGCCGATTCCCACGGTTAGAAAAGGTGGTACCTCACCACCCATGAGCAGCATATTGTTCATATCCGTGGTGAATCCAAACCCGAAATTGGCATCTGTTGCGTATACAACCGGCAGTGGGTCGCCCATATCAGCCAGGGGACGATGAATAGATATCTGGAAGTCAAAGTCCATGATATCTGAATGAACAATGTGTACTTCGGTTCCATGCAGAACGGCGGTTTTGGTCATGGGTCTGCCCTTGATGGGTTGTTGTGAATTCGCAGCAGTTGTCTACTTTGTGAGGTTCCAATCCTAGTCACGCTCAGAACAGTTGGCAACCTCCTCTAATTGCTGCGATATCGGATGACTAAATAAAGAAGAAATTGTCACCACAGGGGTAAAATACAAATCGCCAACTGACATGATAATAACCGGTGAGGATTTCTTGAATTAAACATCCTTTGAAGGGTATCCAAAGGCTATCGTCGTGGGTCTATACGATTGAAATGGCTTGTCTGAAACTGAATTGAGTATCGACAATGGTGCATGCTGACTATATCGAGGTTGTGGAACAAGCGAGAACCGGTGATGCGGGTTCTTTTGAGGCCCTGGTAAAGCAATTCGAAGCCATGGGTATAGCAACTGCTTTTTCGTGGCTGGGTGATATTGAACTTGCCAGGGATGCGACCCAAGAGGCTTTTCTTGATGCTCATTTACATCTGATTCAGTTGAAATCAGCGATTGCATTTCCGGGTTGGTTCCGCCGAATCGTCTTGAAACACTGCGACCGAATAACCCGGCGGAAGCAACTGGCTGTCTCCTCTCTGGAGGGTATCGGAGAAATCCGTTCTGATGATCCAACACCGGTTGCCAGCCTTCTGCAAAGCGAACAATACGAACAGTTACGACACGCCATCGAATCACTACCCGGGGACCAGCGAGTTATCGTCGCGCTTCATTATTTTGCAGAAGCATCGGGAAATCAGATATCAGAGTTTCTCGAGTTGCCCCTTTCTACGGTAAAGAAAAGACTACGCGATGCACGTAGCAAACTCAGGCAGGAAAACAATATGACTAATGTTAAGTCAGCAGCTTCACTGAAACAGTCTCATTCAAATGAAATCAATTTCTTTATTGCAATCAGGCAGGGAGACCATGAGCAGGCAGCCCGCATGATCAATGAGCATCCGACACTGGTGGATGCGCAGCAAAACTGGGATCGTGACCTGGTTTATAAAGGGGTGCTGCCCTTCGCGACCAGAGCCACTGCGATTATCACGGCTGTGGAAGTCGATGATCTGGACGTGCTCAGGTTGTTGCTGGATGCAGGCGCAGATGTAGATGGTCTCTGTGGCTGCGCAACTGCGGAACCACCGCTTTGGACGGCAGCCCTGCTAAACAGGCAAAATCATGTTGAAATGTTGCTAGACAGAGGTGCCAACCCCAATCTCAAATCAGCCAGTGGAAATACAGCGCTTCATGTCGCCGCGATGAGGGGATTCAGTGAAATTGCGAGGCTGTTACTGGCCCATGGAGCGGACCCCGGGCTGAAAGATACTGATAGTAGTGCGGCAATACCTGTTAGTGCCGGGTCTGTCAATAAGGTTGGAAAAACAGCCGCTGACTGGGCAAGTATTAACGACCATGCCGAGGTTCAAAAGCTGCTTCGGGTTGAAGGAACCGAAGGTAAGGGGCAGTCCCGGAAAGGACAATCCCAGCCAGAACCATCTCAGCCAGAACTATCTCAGCCAGAACCATCTCAGCCAGAACTATCCAGAAAAGACATAATTCATACAGGCATCAAGGCTGTTGATTTTTTCACGCCGCTCATAAAAGGAGGCTTGATCCGTTTGCCCTTCAAGGCAGGGGTCGGCATGGTTGTTCTTCTTGGCGAGCTGAGCAGCAGGATTGCATCGATGGAAAACAGCGCGGTAATCTGGACTGGTTTTCTACAGCCCCCATTCGACTTAAGGGACTGGGAAGCTGACCAGGCAGAATTCGGGCTTGGCGAATTTATCCAATCAGAGTTTGTCAGCTTTAATGAATCTGCTGAGAGGCAGCGAGAAGCATACAAAAGGGGTTTGACGATGATTGAGACCCTTCGTAAAGATGGTAGAGATGTGCTTGCTGTAGTACTCACGTCAGAAGGATTTGAGAGCGATGTAGAAGAAACTTATCTACGCCTCGGCAGTACGCAGAATGCAAAAAAACCGGGATCTGTTACAACGATTGTGATGACACCCTTCAGAGACGCTGAACAGTCGTGGACCAGTCTGAGAGCCCCTTTTATGGCGCAATTGAGTCTGGACCGGATCCGTGCGACCAAATATATCTACCCTGCCATTAATCCCCTGCTGTCACTCTCTAAATCACTTGAAGAAGTGCAGTCTGACAACCGGCACGGGCAATTGTATCGCGAAGTAAGAGAATTGTTTGCCTGGTATGCAGCACTGGATCCTGATCTCGACCTTCTCTCCGAGTCGATTTCAGACAACGATGTGCTCAGCGAAAATGCAGAGAAGGTTGTGAAAGTGCGTAAGTTGCTGAATTTCTTCAGTCAGCGATTCGCGATTACAGAACCTTTTACCGGCCTCGAGGGAGAAATAGTGAGTTGGGATGAACTGATTGCAGGTTTGGAGGAAATCCTGAAATCCGGGTGAGTATTTCCATGACTTCTGTTGCTGTTCTACTAGAGTAATAAGTAGGAATAGCAGAACTGGTTCTCAACCATCGGAAGTCATATGAAAATTACTACCAGTATTAATCTTGCCTGTGTCGCCTTGTGTTTGCTCGGTATCATCATCACAGGGGGCATTTTGACTTTTAAGGCATCCGATCTGAGTGGTTCGGCGCTGGAAGAACGAGCAAAAAACCAATTGGTTGCAATCCGTGAAATCAAAACTGATCAGATAAAGAGCTATTTCCATCAGATTGAGGGTCAGATTCGAACCTTCTCAAATGACCGCATGGTTATCGATGCAATGCATGACCTTATCGGACCATTCGCTCTGTACGAGAGTCAACTAGGAGATCTTGCTGGCCCTGAAAGCAGCGGTTTAGAGGCGTACTACGAGAATCAGTTTGGTACAAAATACAAATCGGAAAACAGCGGCACTGAGGCACGTGCCGCCAATCGACTGACTCAGTTGAAATCTAACAGCAAGAAACTGCAGGCGCTCTATATCAGTGAGAATTCATTTCCTCTCGGTGAGAAGAACAAACTAAATAGTGCTTCTGTCGCAAGCTACGACATGATTCACAATGAACTTCATCCTCACTTCAGTGCCTATCTTGAAGAATTTGGGTACTACGATATCTTTCTTGTAGAACCTGAAAATGGTCATGTAATTTACAGTGTCTTCAAAGAACTGGATTTCGCCACGTCACTGATTGATGGCCCTTATAGAAACTCCGGTCTGGCAAAAGCGTTTTTATCTGCGGTTGAGAGTGACGAAGCAAATTCCACGCATATGATTGACTTTGCGCCTTACTACCCTTCTTACGAAGGGGCAGCCGCTTTCATATCATCACCAATATTCGATGGCGGCAAGAGGATCGGGGTTCTCATTTTTCAGATGCCCATAGATCGCATTAATCAAATAATGACCTATGAAGGGAGATGGAGCAGTGTTGGATTGGGTGAATCCGGAGAAACCTATTTGATTGGCAAAGACAAACTGCTTAGAAGTCAAAGGCGATTCCTGCTCGAGAATCGTGAAGGCTATTTATCTGCGCTCAGAAGTGCGGGAGTAGACTCGTCCGTCGTCGGGAGGATTGAAGCCAAGAACTCTGCAATCGGGTTACAGCCGGTGAACACAGATGCTGCTCTAAGGTCACTCTCGGGAGATACAGGATTCGCTATTATTGACGATTATCGCCATGTCCCCGTTCTCTCTGCCTACGCCCCAATTGAGATTTCCGGCCTGCAGTGGGCAATACTGAGTGAGATAGATGAAGCGGAAGCATTCCGTGACAGGGAAGTTCTGATCCAGCAACTGATTACAGCCCTGGTGATTGTGATGGCAGTCATGGCGGTGCTGGCCTTTGTCTCCGGTAGGATGATTGGCAATAGCATCTCTCGCCCTATATCCAGGGTCATTGAAGGGATCAGGACACTGGCAGTTCACAAAGATCTTACCCATAGACTGACTGCGAAGGGCTCGGGTGAACTCTCCCAGCTCGCGACCTCGTTCAATGCATTGATGGATCAAATTCACGAAACAATCTCAAGTGTGGAAACTTCGAATGCTGAACTCAACGATGCTGTGCGTGGTATCGATGGAGATATGTCCGAGATTCGAAGTAATTCAACATTGCAACGTACGAGTGTTGATGGTGTTGCTGTTGCGATTGAACAAATGTCTTCAGCCATCCAGGATGTCGCAAAGAATTCGGCCAATGCAGCAACCGAAGTCAGTGAAACCGAGGTGAAAGGCCAGCAATGCATAGAAGTTGCCGGTACTCTTCGTCAGGAAATGATTGAGCTCAATCAGCAAATGGGAGACGCAGCTCGCGGTATCAAGGATCTTGAGAGGGAAAGTAACGCCATTGGCGATGTGCTTGACGTCATCCAGAGCATTGCTGAGCAGACTAATCTACTTGCCTTAAATGCGGCGATTGAAGCAGCCAGGGCAGGTGAACAAGGCAGGGGTTTTGCGGTAGTTGCAGATGAAGTCAGAATGCTCGCAGGACGCACGCAACAATCGACCGAAGAGATTAGAGAGAAGATTGAACGTGTACAGCTTGGTACGCAGCAAAGTGTTGAACACGTTGAGAAATCAAATACGCTGGCACAAAGGGGAATTGATGCGGTTGAAGATAACGACGTGGCACTGAAAGAAGTCATGGCTGCTATCGACAGGCTCAATGAAATGAACATGGAGATTGCAACAGCCGCGGAACAGCAGAATGCCGTGACTAACAACATTAATGAAAGTGTTGCCCAGGTTGTGACGCTGGCTGAAACAGTCCTTACAAAAGCCGAGGCTACCCAGCTAAGTACAGGTTCACTAAATGATCTGGCTGCCAATCTTGCAGAGCGCGTGAACAACTTCAAGATCAGATAAATCTGTCAGCAGCGTTGAACTTTCATCACGTTCTGACCCGGGTCTAATTTTACCGACCCGGGGCACTTAGAGTTAATCTGCCAATTCTGATACCGGGTCACCAGCGATCCTCACATGACGCATAACCCGGGGCTGGCTGTGGTGGTCATAGGGTCTGGCCCGATGCATCAGACATCGGTTATCCCATACGACAATGTCACCCGGTTTCCACTGATGCTGGTAGGTTCGCGGTGGCTGACAGGCAAATTCCAGCAGATCATCAAGAAATTTCTTTGACTCCTCAGCGTCCATTCCCGGAATAGCGTGAGCATGTCGCCCGATTAAGAGAGACGGTCTGCCTGTAGCAGGGTGAATCTTTACGAGCGGTCTCAGAGGTGACGATTTATCGTCATCAAAACCGTAACCGGCACCAACAGCCACCTTGTGTCCGATCAGGGACTGGGAGTAGAAAAGCGAGTGATATGCAGAGAGATCGGCGATCTTATCCTTCATCTCCTGGTCGAGCGCATCGTATGCTGCGCGCATATCGGCAAATTCTGTCTGCCCGCCTTTCGGTGGAATTACTTCTGCAGAGAGTACGGCGCCTTTTGCGCATAGCGGCATATAAGAGCTGTCTGCATGCCAGACTTCAACACCCCTTAAAATCTGTGTTAGATGTTCTCCGTCCGGGGACAGACTGCCATCAGGCAGTTTATTACTCAGTTTTACAAGCTTTACTCCTTCAGCCATCTCTTCAATGTTGCCGAACCTAGAAGCAAAGTCGGTCTGTTCTTCCATGGAGAGGTGCTGATCGGGGAATACCAGAACCGCATGCTCATTGAATGCAGATTCAATTACATTCCACTCGTCGTCGTTCAGCGATGCCAGATTAACACCCGTTATTGTTGCGCCCAGCGTTGTATCCATGGGTTCGATTTTTATATCACTCATTACTGCCTCCATTTGTTGAAGTATCAGTTGGTGTGTTGACCGTGGAGAATTCTCGATTGCCAGCCACGGTGATATTGACGATTTTTTTATCTGTTCGCAGGCTAGTTGTCTCACAAACCTGAACAGCTCACTGTGATCTAGATCAAGCAACCAGCGTAATATGGGACTGCCACACAAGCGGCGGGTTGCTACCTACCAGTCAGGCATTGTCGTACAGGCATTGTTGTACAGGCATTGTCGTACAGGCATTGTCGTAATAGAGGCCAATAGGTTCTAATAGCCTTTCTTAATCCTGGATATAGAATCGATGAGCAACGCAAATATGGGCCCTGCGTGGGACCTTTCCTCCGAATATACAGATGTACACGACGAATCAATGACCAGCGACCTATCTGAGCTGAAGCGTATTTTCGGGGAGGTTGAGCAGCTCAACGAGAAATTGTCGGCAGATCGTATAGACGTTGCACAGCAGATTTATAAGCAATCTGTGGCAGCGATGACCCTGCTTAGCAATGTTTCTTCATATGCGAACTGTCGTCTGTCTGTCGACAGCCAGGACGATCCGGCTCAACAGTTGAATGGAGAATTGCAAGCCTATCGAAAGCAGTTTGGCGATCTCTTTAAACCACTCTCTCAGTTTGAGGATTCCGCTCCCCCGTCGGTTATAGAAGAATATCTGTCTGACCCGGATGTTGCGCCATCGGCTTTTCTTGTACACCACGGAAGAGAGCGCCGTCATGAGAATTTGACCCTGGCAGAAGAGAGCCTGGTGAATGGATTGTCTCAGGATGGGATTCATGCGTGGGGGAACCTGTACGATCAACTGTCCGGCAGCCTGAAGTGCGAAGTGCTGGTCGGTAATGAGGTTGAAGAGATGGGTATTGCGGAAGCCAGCGGACACATGATGAGTACCCAGGATAAGCAGAGAAGAGACGCATGGTCAGGCATAAACACTGCCTGGCACGCGCACGAAGAATCATGTGCCGCAAGTATTAATGCGATTGCAGGATGGCGGCTTGAAATGTGCAAACAACGTAGCCGTGAAAAAGACGTACATTTTCTCGATGCACCTGTTCATATGAACCGTATCAGCAGGACAACCCTCGATACGCTACTCGGTGCCGCAGAGGAGTTCCGGCCCCTTGCCAGGCGAGCAGCGAAATTACAGGCAAGGGCGTACGGCAAGGACGGATTTGGCCCATGGGATCTTCGTGCGCCTGCACCCCAGCTTACACCTTCTTCCGATGAACCGATCTCATTTGATACAGCCGTTGATATTATTGCGACTGCCTATGGTGAAGTTGATGCGAGCATGGGCGAATTTGTACGGATGATGGCAGCAAACCGTTGGATCGAGGGGACGGTGGGCCCAAATAAAAGACCCGGTGCTTTCTGTACAGGATTCCTGAAATCAAGAACGCCAAGGGTCTACATGACCTTTACCGGGGGGCAGAGTGATGTCATAACGCTGGCTCATGAGTTGGGGCATGCACTTCATTCCTGGGTTATGAGAGATCTGCCTCAGAGTCAGACCAGTTATGGTATGTCTCTGGCAGAAACCGCGAGTACCTTCGGCGAAACGCTTGTCCGGGATGCATTGCTGGCGCGTTCAGATTCGGCGCAGGAGCGTTTGGACATCATGTGGGAAGAAATGTCCGCGTTCACTGCATTCATGTTGAATATTCCGACCCGATTTGAATTTGAAAAAAACCTGTACGAAGCGCGGGCAAACAGACCGCTCAGACCTCAGGAACTCAAAGATCTGATGAGCGATGCCTGGAAAACCTGGTACGGGGAAGCCCTGGCGGAACCTGATCCGCTCTTCTGGGCAAGTAAGTTACATTTTTATATCTCGGGATTGAGTTTTTATAACTTCCCGTATCTTTTCGGTTATCTGTTCAGCCTCGGTGTTTATGAGAAGCGCACCTCACTGGGTGACAGTTTCTATGATAAATATATCTCCCTTTTACGTGATACCGGCAGGATGACGGCAGAAGATCTGGCTGACAAACACCTGAATACGAACCTTTCCAACCCCGATTTCTGGCAGGAGACAATCTCATCTCTCAAATCACGCGTTGATGCATTTGAGGGACTTCTGGATGAAGTTCTGACCGGATGAGATCGTCTCTCCCTAACCTGGAGAACGCAGATGATACCTGTAAAACCATTGTCGGACCTGACGACTCACGAAGTGACCAATATGCCGCCTTACCTTGGGGACCAGGATTTGTGGTCGCAGGACATTGCTCTTCAGGAAGGTATTGCCAGAGAGGGTGGTGAGTGGGCAAGAGACAAACTTATAGCCTTTGGCAAAGAAGTTGGCCAGGCAGCAGTATTTGAAAGTGCCAATACAGCCAACCGTCACGCACCCGAGATGAAAGCATTCGATCGAAACGGCATGCGAATCAACCAGGTTGAGTTCCATCCCGCCTACCACGATCTGATGAAGTTGGCGATTGAAAATGAAGTGCCAAGTTTTGCCTGGAATAATCCCCGGGCTGGTTCACAGGTTGTTCATGCAGCATTGAACTATATGTTCAATCAACCTGAAGGTGGGGTCATGTGCCCCATGGCCATGACCTACTCGGCAATTCCCGCACTGCGACTTACCCCTGAGATTGGTGATCAGTGGATTCCGAAATTGCTGACGCCAGTTTATGACCAGCGTGATGTACCCGTTGAAGAAAAGAAGGGTATTACGATGGGGATGTTTATGACCGAAAAGCAGGGTGGATCTGACGTTCGGGCCAATACAACCAGAGCGGAGGCAGTATCTCGTAAATCGGGGGAAGGGCAGACATATCACCTGACGGGCCACAAATTCTTCTGTTCTGCACCCATGTGTGATGCCTTCCTGACACTTGCTTATACAGATGATGGCTTGTCCTGTTTTCTGGTTCCACGCTGGAGACCGGATGGTGAACGAAACGCGCTTTTAATCCAGCGCCTGAAAGACAAACTCGGAAACCGTTCAAATGCCTCGTCTGAAATGGAATTTCAGGATACCTTCGGGCTGATGGTCGGTCCTCCTGGTCGGGGTGTTCGCACCATTATTGAAATGGTTACGGGCAATAGATTCTATTGCTGCATGGGCTCATCCGGATTAATGCGTCAAGGCCTCGTACAGGCTTTGCATCATGTCAGGCATCGATCTGCTTTCCAGAAAAAACTCATCGATCAGCCGCTGATGCGAAATGTGATCGCTGATCTGGCCATTGAATCAGAGGCTTCACTTGCGTTGACATTAAGAATTGGTCGCGCCATGGATGAAGCGACAGAGGATGAATCATCAGCCGTATTTGCAAGAATTGCCACGGCAGTAGGTAAATTCTGGATTTGTAAACGCGCCCCGGGGTTTCTGTTTGAAGCTATGGAATGTCATGGTGGGCCTGGGTATATAGAAGATTCAATTATGCCCCGCCTCTATCGGGAAGCGCCGGTGAACAGCATCTGGGAGGGTTCAGGCAACATCATGTGCCTTGATGTACTGCGTGCCATGCAACGGGAAGAAGCCGCGATACCCGTATTTCTTGCAGAAGTGGAGGCAGCAAAGGGCGGCGATGCGAATCTTGATACGATGGTTGAAGAATTAAAGCGTGAATTGTCTAGTCGGGATAATCTCGAACTTCGTGCCCGGCGGATTACTGAACTGATGGCCCTCACTCTTCAGGGAGCGCTTCTCGCACAACATGCACCTGATTCTACGGCGAGGGCATTTTGTGCCTCACGCCTGGGGACCCGGTGGACCGGGAGTTATGGTTCGCTGCCTGCGGATGTGGATTTTAAATCGATTATCATGAGGGCAGCGCCTGCCGAATCCTGAATCGTCTCGTCAGATAACCGGTTGTTCACCTCTGCGTAAAATGGCGCCAATCCCCTTAAATTTTCTTCCAATTGATAGTAACGAACGGCAGGCTTGACGCACATTGACCAACAATTGAGCTCAAGTATGTACCGTTCTAGTCAGAGTAAACTTGAGCTTTGGTAAAGCCAACCATAGAATCGAAGATCGGTATTCTCTTGGGAAGTGATATGTCCGGACCAACCAATAATAAACGGTGCAGGATCTTCGACGGTGAGATAGACAGGATTACCCGATTTGTCAGGGTAGCGACTTTCTGCCTGATGGCTCTTGGCATAGGTGCACAAGCTGCCGACGAACCTGAATTGCCTGATGGCAGGGATCTTGGGAACGCTTATACGCGCTTGTATATTGCCCAGTGTGCCGTATGCCATGGAGAGAAACTACAGGGTGCACCCCAGGGTACAGCACTGGTTGGGGTCGATCTGGCGCACGGGGACTCGATGTCAGAGATCACTAACAGTATCTCCAGGGGTTTTCCTGAACGCGGGATGCCGGAGTGGTCAAAAACCTTATCAGAACAGGAAATAAAAACCCTCGCGCTCTATATCACCGAGACCCGATCGGGTTTCAACTATGCCAACTTCAATTACGATACGCCCTTTGTTGCCCCAACAGGTGAAATAGAGAGTGAGCTTCATGACTTTACACTCAGGACAATTGTAGATGGACTGGACCCCCTGCCATTCTCAATCGAACCTTTACCGGATGGTCGAATATTGCTGACGGAAAAGAAAGTGGGGCTAAGTATCATCTCAAGGCAAGGAGAACAGTCAGCGCTGATCGAAGGTGCGCCACGAACATACGACGATACATTTATTCAGAGCCTCAAGCAGGAATGGGGTTATGGCTGGATGCTGGATGTTGCAACTCATCCTGATTACGAGAAAAACGGCTGGGTATATATCTACTTCGGTGATCGCTGCAGTGACTGCAACGAGATGTCGAGGAGAATGAAGCGACCTGTCTCCATGAGTAAACTCGTCAGGGGAAGAATAAAAAACGGAAACTGGGTCGATGAAGAAGTTATCTGGCAGACCGACATTGAATTCTATGGTGCGATACCTGATATCGGCGCTGGTGGTCGAATCAGCTTCGATAATGATGGTCACGTCTTCTTAAGTGTGGGAATGAAAGGGTTCGACAATCATACGGGCATACAGGATCTGAAGTTCCCCTGGGGCAAGATCCACCGTGTATTCGACGATGGTCGGGTGCCTGATGATAATCCTTTTACCGGTGTAGACGGTGCGATGAAGAGTATCTGGACTTTTGGTCACAGAAGTCCACAGGGTCTTGAGTTCAATCAGGTAACAGGTGAGTTATGGGGTACTGAGATGGGGCCTCGTGGCGGGGATGAAGTCAATCGTCTGCTACCCGGGCGTAACTATGGCTGGCCTATATATTCAAAAGGTGTGAATTACGACGGAACCCCGGTAGCTTATGGGAAGAAACTTGGTATCGAATTTGAACTTAAAGATATAGAACAACCGGTGGTTGATCTGACGCCTTCACCGGCTGTGTCGAGTTTTATCTTCTATACCGGTCGGGATTTTCCGAAGTGGAGAAATAATATTCTTGTCTGCTCCCTCAAAGGCCGAAGTCTTTATCGAATGGTTCTGAAAGATAACAAGGTCATACATACAGAGACGCTCATCAAGGACCTTGCTCGACTCCGGGATATTGAGAGCGGGCCGAATGGTGAACTCTATGTTCTGCTGGAGCACAATTCCGGCGGCCAGATAGTACGCCTTGTACCGAGTTCATCTGAAGGTATATCTGACTGAAACGAATTGATTCCTGGAGAAAAAATGCCACAGGTTTGAACCTGGTCAGAATACCAAACCAAGATCACCGACTTTCATTAAAGTAAATAACCGGAACCGCCTCTCCTTCCAACAGGCTCGAGCAGTGTGTATCTTATGGCGATTAATAAACTGTTTTTGTTGGAGAACATGCAATGTCTGATGGAAAGACCATCCGGAAAATACTGATTGCAAACCGGGGTGAAATTGCGATCAGGATTCAGCGAACCGCAAAGGAACTTGGCATTTCAACGGTGGCAATCTTCCCGGAAGACGACAGTAATGCAATGCATGCGCTCTCTGCCGATGAAGCAGTTCAACTGGAAGGAACTGGTGCTGCGGCATACCTTGATATCGAACAGGTTATTAACACCGCGAAAAAAACAGAATCAGATGCCGTGCATCCTGGTTACGGATTTCTGGCTGAGAATGGCACCTTTGCTGCTGCCTGTGCAGAAGCGGGTTTAATCTTTATAGGTCCCGGTGCCGAAACGCTGGCACTCTTTGGTGACAAATTGAAAGCCAGGGAGTTGGCTGAGAAAACGGGTGTCCCAGTGCTGCCAGCATCAGATATTCTGACAGAGGCAGGCACAGCCAAAGATTTTTTTGAATCGATGCAACCCGAAAACATGATTATTAAAGCTGTCGCTGGCGGTGGCGGAAGAGGCATGCGGGCCATAAAGTCTGTTGACGAAATAGAGGACGCACTTGCCCGCGGCGCATCGGAAGCAGAAGCAGCATTTGGGTCTGGAGATTTATATACAGAACTGCTGGTTGAACGAGCGCTGCATATTGAAGTACAGATCATTGGTGATGGATCTGGACAGGTAAGTCATCTGGGTGAACGGGACTGCAGCATTCAAAGACGCCATCAGAAATTGGTCGAGGTTGCACCCTCACCGCAACTGCCTGAAACATTGCGCGACAAAATACACGATGCAGCAATCAGGCTAGCCGCCGCGGCAGACTACAGGAGTATCGGTACTTTTGAATTCCTTGTTGACGGAAGGGAGTTGAATGATCAATCCAGTTTCTACTTTATAGAAGCTAACCCCAGGCTTCAGGTAGAACATACGGTAACGGAAGAAGTCACCGGTATAGATCTTGTGCGCACCCAGATCGAGTTGGCTGAGGGTAGAACGCTTGAGTCGTTGAACCTGACCCCGGGTAGCACTCCTTCTCCACGTGGCTATGCGATTCAGCTTCGGGTGAATATGGAGAAGCTGAAGAAAAATGGTCTGGCCCTGCCAAGAAGTGGCACGCTCGACAGTTTTGAAGTGCCCCAGGGTCCGGGCGTCAGAGTTGATACCTTTGGCTATCCTGGCTATCGCACCAATACCCACTACGATTCTTTATTGGCCAAAGTCATCGTTCACAATGGCGGCTCTGAATTCAGGGATGCTGTGGGCCGGGCCCGGCGTGCACTTGATGAATTCGTTATCGAGGGGCTTGAAACCAATCTGGGTGTATTGATGAATCTGCTTGATGATGCCGATATTGAAGCAGGCAATATGTATACGGGGTATGTTGATGATCATCTTGCAGCACTTGTTGAGGTTCGGGAACTGGCTGTGAGCAAGAACAGTGCAACACAGAAGGTGCAGTTGGCCGGTGCAAGTGTAGATGTCAATGATCCACTGGCAGTATTGAAATACGGTCATGATTCTCGCGAGGAAGAAGTCGTCGAGGAGCAATATGCTGAGGGCCTGAACCCAATAAGAGCTGTTATGCAATCGACGATTGTCAGCCTGGATGTCGCCAGGGGGGATGAGGTGCTTGTCGGTCAGGAACTACTCGTGCTGAATGCGATGAAGATGGAACATGTGATCAAGGCAGAAGTAAGCGGTACCGTAAGCGAAGTGAATGTAGCAGAAGGTGATACGGTTCCTGAAGAATCGGTGCTGCTGGTTATTGAAGAAGGTGCTGTAGAGGGTGAGGCTGTTTCAAGTATAGATGATGTTGACCTGGATTTGGCGAGACCGGATCTGGCAGAGGTTCTGCGTCGTCGAGCAATTACAACGGATGAGTCGAGGCGCAAACAGATTGAGAGAAGGCATGCTCAGGGTGGGCGTAGTGCGAGGGAGAATATCTACGATCTGGCTGATGAAGGCAGCTTCTATCAGTACGGTTCATTAGCCGTTGGCATGGCGCTCAGAGGGAGTGTCGATGAATTGCTCGATTATGCGCCTTCAGACGGATTGGTGATGGGCATTGGACACGTCAATGGGGCGGATTTTGATGAATCACGTTCCCGGTGTGTATTGATGTCGTACGACTATTCCGTACTCGCCGGATCCCAGGGTGGCATGAATCACAAGATGATGGATCGCATGTTCCAGACTGCCGACAAACTCTCGTCTCCACTGGTCCTGTTTACGGAAGGTGGTGGTGGACGCGCTGGGGGTGGTAGCCGTAATGCCATTCCCGGTAAGGGCGGATCTCCGCAGATAACCGGCGGAGGTGGACTGAATACACCATCCTGGGGACTCCTAACCAAATTAAATGGTCGCGTACCCGTTGTTGGTGTCAACGCAGGATTCTGTTTCGCCGGTAATGCCGTACTACTTGGCTGTTGTGACGTAATTATTGCGACAGAAAATTCAAGTATCGGTATTGGCGGGCCTGCGATGATAGAAGGTGGTGGGCTTGGTGTTTACCGACCCGAGGAAGTAGGGCCCATGTCGGTTCAGGTGCCAAGTGGCGTAGTTGATATAGCCGTGAAGGATGAAGTGGAGGCTGTTGAGATGACGAAGAAATACCTGTCGTACTTCCAGGGTCCGCTTGACCATTGGGAAGCTAACGATCAAAGGTTGTTGCGACATGTCATACCCGAGAATCGCCTCAGGGTTTATGATATCAGGGAGCTTATCGATATTCTTTCTGACAAGGATTCGGTTCTGGAACTACGACCGAATTTTGGTACGGCAATGGTGACTTCACTTATCAGGCTGGAGGGACGAGCTGTTGGCGTCATTGCCAACAATCCTGAGGTGCTCTCAGGTGCTATCGACAGCGACGCTTCGGACAAAGCGGCCAGATTTATGAAGTTATGTGATGCGTTCCAGATCCCGATTTTGTTGCTCTGTGATACCCCTGGGATAATGGTTGGCCCTGAGGTCGAAAAAACCGGTCTTGTACGTCATGCAGCCAGGATGTTCGTCATTGGAGCCAGTCTGAAGGTGCAGACCTATATGGTGATCCTGAGAAAAGCTTATGGGCTTGGCGCACAAGCCATGGGAGGAGGTCATCACCGACTGCCAGCTTTTGTGGTCGCATGGCCAACCAGTGAATTTGGCGGCATGGGTCTCGAGGGTCAGGTAAAACTGGGTCAGCGTGCAAGGCTTGAAGCGATTGAAGACCCTGCCGAACGTCAGTTAGCTTATGAGAGCATGGTTGCTGCAGCATATGACCGAGGTCAGGGATTGAATGCGGCACATGTATTCGAGATAGACGATGTTATCGACCCGGCTGATACACGTCGATGGATGCTCGCCGGATTGAAGGCAGCTAAACCAGCGACGGAAGACAGAGTCGGCAGAGATCCTGTTGTGGATACCTGGTAATACCAGGTTCAGAAAAAACTGAATTCTGAACTGATCGGACTTTTACTGATCAGACAAACAACCTCAGCCCTGGATCAGGTTCCTACCTATTTATAAAGAGAAGGTGTATCTTTCGATTTGTAGAAATGGTCGTTCGTATAATCAGAGTCAAGGCAAAGCCTTGGTAATAAGCTGATTACTGTATGCCACTCAGCTTGGTATCAACAGTCATCATAAAATAAGAACATGGAGGGACCGATGAACTGCATGAAATGCATCGTTTTGATATCCATACTATTCACCCTGGTCGGATGTTCGCAAGATCAAGAGCAAAAACAGGAAGTAGCCTCACCAGAGGAAACAGAAACTGCCGCGTTGGATGTCGGTCTTGTCACAGACGAGCGTATTAACAGTGCTCATGAGAATGAGCCAGGCGCCTGGCTTTCGTACGGACGTACTTTTGAGGAGCAGCGCTTCTCACCCTTAACTGAGATTAATCATGATACGGTTACCGATCTTGGACTTGCCTGGTTCAGGGATCTGAATACAACCAGGGCGCTCGAAGCAACGCCGTTGGTTGTGGACGGTATCATGTATTTCACCAGTGCCTGGAACATCGCCTATGCATTAAATGCAAAGACCGGTGAAGAGATCTGGCAATACGATCCTCTGGTACCCAGGGAATTCGCCAGACGTACCTGTTGTGGTGTGGTCAGTCGAGGACTTGCTGTCTATGAAGGACGAGTGCATCTTGCCACTCTTGACGGCCGGTTGCTGGCGCTGAATGCAGCCAATGGTAAGAAGATCTGGGAAGTTGATACCGTCATTGATCACGAACGCGACTACTCGATTACGGGGGCACCCCGGGTAGCTGCCGGGAAAGTATATATCGGAAATGGTGGGGCGGAGTTTGGCGTTAGAGGATATGTCACGGCGTACGATGTAAAAACAGGTGAGCAGGTATGGCGTTTCTTTACTGTACCCGGGGACCCGTCACTACCTTTTGAACATCCGGAGATGGAGATTGCAGCCAAGACCTGGAAGGGTGGTGAATGGTGGAAGATTGGTGGTGGCGGCACCGCCTGGAATTCCATCGTTTATGACCCGGATTTCCATTCAATTTATATAGGAGTCGGCAACGGCGCACCCTGGACCCGGGCGATTCGTTCTCCTGGCGGCGGAGACAATTTATTTCTCTCATCTATCGTAGCAGTGGATGCAGATACTGGAAAAATGAAGTGGTACTACCAGAGTACGCCTGGTGACAACTGGGACTATACGGCTGTACAGGACATCATGTTAGCGGACATGGAGGTCGATGGCGTTGAGCGAAAGGTTCTTATGCAGGCGCCAAAGAACGGGTTCTTTTACGTTATTGATCGCAGCGATGGCAAGTTATTGCGGGCGCACCCTTACGGAGCCGTTAACTGGGCGACACATGTCGATATGGATACCGGCCGTCCGGTTGAAAACCCGGATACAGCCTATGGGAGCAGCCCGAAATGGGTGCTGCCGGGTCCCCTTGGCGCTCACAACTGGCAGGCCATGTCCTTTGACGCAGACAAGGGGATTGTCTATTTCCCGGCTCAGGATGCAGCCTTCGTCTACTCCATGGATGAGGACTATGCAAAAACCGGCCTTTACAAGCGTACACCCCATGCATACAACCTGGGCATTGAATTTGGCCGTATAAATCAACTTTTGAATAACGTGGAGGGGGCGCCTGATACCCGGGGTTTTTTGAAGGCGTTCAATCCGTTAACCGGTGAGACTGCCTGGGCGGTCGAGCATGCTGACTATTGGAATGGTGGTGTCGTTGCAACAGCCGGTGGTCTGGTATTTCAGGGTGATGCGCTGGGCTATTTCTCTGCATTTGATTCAGAAGACGGCAAGTTGCTCTGGCAATACAATACCTATACCTCAATAGTTGCGCCTCCTATCACCTATGGTATCGACGGTAAACAGTACGTTGCGATTCTGACCGGATCAGGCATCAGACTGGACAGCAATCCCGATACAGCGACGTACAAATACGGGAACTTCGGAAAACTTGTGGTATTCTCTTTGGGTGCAAACGGTGTGCTGCCGGTTCCAACTGCGCGGGATACGACGATCCCGGAGCAGCCACCCTTGACGGCTTCAGTTGCAGAACTGGAAAGAGGTGATCAGCTCTATCACAACATCTGTTCTCTGTGTCACGGGATTGGCGTTAAATCAAGCGGTACCCTACCTGATCTCCGGATGATGAGCGAAGGTTCCCACATTGCGTTTGAGAATATTGTGCTGGATGGGGTGCTGAAGACTAATGGTATGCCGAGTTTTTCAGACCTGCTGGATAATGAAGATGTGGAGCGGATTCGTCAGTACATTATCTCCCGGGCGAGGATTGATCGTGAGGCTGCACTAGGCGAATAACCTTTAAATGATGGGATTTCAGGTGATTCTCTTGATTGACATTCGACTAAAAAACGGCATTATTATTCACTTCTCGCATTAGCAGTCCCTGAAAACTTATCGAGAGTCCCGGTTGGGAACAGGATGGACAGAATAAGTACTCGCTATCATGCCTACATCAGTTACAGCCATAAAGATGCCCGATTTGCTGCATGGCTGCAGCACGCGCTTGAAACGTGGCGTATACCAGCCCGATTGTCCGGCAAACTCGGCTATGACCGGATAAAACCGGTATTCAGGGATCGCTCTGACTTAAGGGCAGCGGCAAACCTTGGTGAATCACTGACGGAGGCAATAAAAAACTCAAATGCGATGATTGTTCTCTGTTCGCGTCACTCGGCGAAATCTGAGTGGGTTGGCAAGGAGATCAGCCATTTTCGCGAACTGCACGGTAATGATCGTATTTTCTCAATCATTGTTGAAGACAAACCACCGGAATGCTTCCCGCATGACCTCTTGCACGATGCCAGTGGAAACCCGCTTGAACCCATAGCCGCTGATGCGAGGCGTCAGGCGGATGGGCGCCGGGACGCGCTGCTAAAGACCATTGCCGCGTTGCTTGATGTTGGTTTTGATGACCTTAAAAGGAGGGACCTGCGTCGTCAGTATCGGCGAATGACAGCGATGGCAACGGGTGCTGTCGCAGTGGCGGTAGTGACGCTGGGGCTCGCTATCGCTGCGTACGATGCGCGTAATGATGCAAACCGCCGCAGGGAGCAGGCTGAGGGTCTTATTTCATTTATGTTGGGTGATCTGAGAGCACGGCTTGAACCAATTGGCCGTTTGGACGTACTCGATGCAGTCGGTGATAAATCTCTTGATTACTTCGCCTCACTTGAAGATGAAGAATTGACACCTGAAACCCAGTTGGGCAGGGCTAGAGCTCTTCGTCAGATCGGCGAGGTACGAATGTCACAGGGCAAACTGGACGAAGCTTTTGCTGCGTTTCAGTTATCAAACGATCAGTCCCGTCGGTTGCTGGATATCTATAAGACACCGGAGTTGGTGGAGTTTGAGGTTAGCCAGAGCCATTTTTGGATCGGTTTTGTTCATTACGAACGCAATGAAATGGATCTGGCACGACGGCAGCTTGAAAAGTATCTGAGTTTGTCAGAATCACTGCTAAACAGGGATCCCGATAACGAGGTTTACCAGACAGAGGTCGCCTATGCGCATAGCAATCTGGGTGCATTGGAATTGAAGGTAAACAGATTCAAAGAGGCGGAACATCACTACCGTGAAACGGAGTCCATCAATCAAATGCTGATTGCCAGGTCTCCTGATGACCTGACGCCGAAGCACACGCTTGCGGTAACTCTATCCTGGTTGGGAGAGATAGCATCACGGTCAGGTGATATCAATTCGGCTGTTACGCGGTTCCGGCAGGAATACGAGCTACGCACATTGATAGTAAGTTTATCAGACGACATGAAACAGGTAGAGCATCTGGCTGATGCAGCACTGCATCTGGGGTACAGCGAGTTGCTCTCCGGACAACTCGATCCAGCGATAGAGCACATTGTCGAAGCGCGTAAACTTGCGGGTCGATTGGTACAACACGACGATGAAAACATGTGGTGGTGGCAATTAGACGTGGCAAGCAATGTTGATCTCAGCCAGGTGACAGCAGCCAGAGGAAATCTGCATAAAGCAAGGGGTGATATCGATAGCGCGATTGTCGAGATCCGTGGACTGACTGAATCAACGACATTTCCAATCGAGAAGAGACAACGATTACTGTTAAGAGCTTTGTCACAAAGGGCAAGAGTTTTGATTCAGTCAGGAGACGACCTCGCTCATGAAGTAACTAAAGAAGCGCTGGAAATTGTCGCTGATATTGATCTAACCGACGACTCTGAAGCGGCCGTGATTTCTGCAGGCCTCAATTTACTCGACGGGGATTTATATGCCGAAGAGGGTGATCGGATGAGTGCGGAAGCTGCCTGGTCTGAAGGACTCGAAGCACTCGATAAACTGCCCCGCAACCGGCGCGACCCTGTTGGGTTAATAACCCGGGCGGCACTTCTGGATCGAACAAATAATGCAGCGAAAGCATCAATGCTGCGAACCGAGATTGCTCAGCTTGGGTTTCGAGATACCGAAGACAAAGCGATATCAAACGCCCTGATTGGCGTACTTTAAAGGATGGGAAGCCATCAAAATATAAACAGAGGGAATAGATATGCCAGGTAACGATGATGTAAAACTTAATATTATGACAAATTCCAGTAGCGGGTTTACGGAAGTAACCGGTTCGAAAGGAAACAAGTACTACTACAAGTACACTGGTGGTAATGCTGGAGGTGGCAACGGTAACGGGAATAATGATTTTCAGTTCAGTGATCCCTCAACCACACCCGATATAGATTTTACAATTACTTTTACCGGTTCAGCCGGAGGCGGGAAGTACAAATTTCAGTCCGGTGCCTTTAAAAATAAGGACAGTTCCCCTGATCTTAGTGGTACAAATACCGATAGTACTGTGACAGTCACAGATACGAGAGATACTTACGGCTCGTGGAATTATGGTGCCAAGGTTGAGGTAGTTGATATTGGTGTTCCTGCGAAAGTCGGTGAGCAGTTTGACTGTGATCCTCTGATAGTCAACAAACGATAATACCTTGTAAAAACCCGGGTACGGCACTCTACCCGGGTTTATTTCCTGCCGGGTAACAGGTGAGTAACGTGACTGGCCACAGCGCTAATCCTGTCTCGTGAGTAGAGTACCTCGAAATAGTCGCCCTCGTTCCAGCCCTTAAAAAGGTCAGCATAATGGGGACTATCAGGATTACCGGATTGTCCGGGTGAATTGGTCCCCCTGGCCAGATCCCAGTCTGATGTATCGACAATAATTCTGAAACTGGCGCCAGCCAACTGACGATCATTACCCCAATTAACGTTGAGGGTATTGTTCGCTCCACCTCTGGGTAAAGGCGCTACGTTGATCTTTGCTTTTAGTTCAGGCCCAACCAGGTGACTGAGGGGGTGGATAACATCGGCGCGGTGAATTTTCCCCAGCGACCATTCATGCATATCTGGCCCTATCATTTCTTCCAACTTGTTAACGGCAAGATCAAGACTGGCAATGATGGCTTTATCGCGGCTCTTCTCTGGTTTCCTGCCAAAAACGAACTCTGATGGATTAAGTAACCATTCGAGCATCTTGACTTTGCTGATCGCTGGTTCTGAATCCAGATTGTCTGCGGGAACGACTCTCTTTTTAAGATCGGAAAGCATAGCCAGTTCCCACTGGTCGTAGATAGCGGCGGCGACACTGTCTCGGTCCATGTCGTAGTCCCAATTGGTCAACTCCAGGTTCGCTTCACCTAATTTTCCTCTGACTCTAAGACCCTGGAAGAGGGGTGCAAGTGATTCTGCCGTCATGGATTTTTTATCGTATTGCAGGGTCATTGAATCTTCGACGGTATGCTCGCTCGTGGCGTTCATCACTTCACGAAGTCTGAAAATCCTTGCAGGGTCCCGGTAGGCGTTTGAGAAGACATTTGGATAGCCTTCCGGGATGTTGTGATTGTTTGTTGTGCCGTACCAGCCTTCTTCAGGATTTTCTATATGTGGCATTGAGGTGATAGGAATGTAGCCATTCCATTCATAGTCTCCATTGCCTGGCACCGGCAGGCTGCCATCCCATCCAAATCGAACAGGGGCAAGACCAACTGACTGCCAGCCGATGTTACCCGCTTTATCTGCCCAGACCATATTTTCACCTGGCAAACCCGAATAAGAACAGGCCTCCCTGAACTCCTCCCATGTTGTCGCCTGGTCCATGCGCAAGCTTGCGAGATAAGGCGTTGCACCGATGTCCAGCCATGCTGCTCTCATGCCATAGGCTAGCCGGTTTTGCCTGTCTTCATAGAGTATCGGTCCGTGTCTGGAATACTTCAGCGTGGCTTCTACGCTACCCTTACCGCGAACTGCAATTTCAGTCGTTTCAATTTGCATATCAGTCCACTTGTTGTTGTAGCGATACTGATTCGGGTTGTCGGGATTCGTCTGATAGACGTAGAGATCTTCCTGATCTATCGGAAATACGGTTAACCCCCAGGCACCATGGTCGTTATGGCCGATGGAAACACCGGGTAAAACCGGTTCGCCGCCGCCAATCACATTCCAGCCAGGGGCATTCAGATGCACCCAGTAACGAAGGGAAGGGGTTGGGAGGCTTCTATGAGGATCGTTGGCCATGATTGGCATACCGCTACCGGTCTTATCACCCGAGAGAACCCAGTTATTGCTCCCCTCAACAGCGATTGCTTTAAGTGGATCCAGATACTGAGCGTTGAGATGTTGAGATAGTTCTTCCGCCAACGGGGAATCCGGCATTTCTGTTCTTGTAATCGACAGGTCCCCTTTGTCGAATTTTGGCATGGACCGGGAAGCGCGAAGATCATTGGCTATTCTGTCGCTGATTTTCGTTAAATCAACGCCGTCAAAGGCCTTGAGATGAGTAGCCCGATAAAAGTGTGTGGTCTCTCGTATCTTGTCCTCGCCCACCGAGGCTATTCTTTTTGCAAGTGAAATCTCAGCGGCCACACCATAGGGAACCAGCGCATTGTGTCTGGAAACGACAACTTCAGGTGTCCAGTAACCGGGTTTGAATCCAAGTAACCTGAATTCAAAAGGCAACAATCTGGGATTGTCTTCTGTCCTTTTTATATAGGCATTAACCCCGGCGACGAAAGCGCGGATAATCTCGATACCATCGTCGTGATAGTGCGCCATTTCTGCTTCAATATTTCCTCGAAAGCGGAGCAGTCTGGCTCCTTTGTCGTGGGCAAATGCTTTCTCGCCCTGGATTTCAGCAAGGCTGCCGAGTGCTTTTCGACGCCAGATTTCAAATTGAAACAGTCGATCTCGTGCGGCACTGAAACCCTGGGCAAAGAAGAGGTCAGATTGGTTTTTTGCGTAGATATGCGAAATACCCCATTTATCTGTGATGATTTCAACGGGTTGTTTAAGACCTTCAATTTTCAGATTTTGGGTACCGGTAGCGCGTGAAGTCTCATACGGAACTGCCGACAAGAGCAGAATTCTTAGAAAGG
>CAZJRI010000010.1:0-67548 GCA_964548025.1 uncultured Pseudomonadales bacterium | reverse complement strand
CACTCATCCGGTTTTGATGAAGAGAATAATACTGCAACTTTTTTCGGAACCTATTTTGCTAAACATACTGGCGAAGGCGCGCCAGTACCGCCAACCAATAAAGAAACAGCCACTCATTATGTATATATCGTAAAAATGAATGAGAATGCAAAAGTCTCACACATGACCAAAGTCTGGAACGCTCCCTGGGCGATGAAAGAGCTTGGCTGGATGTAGTTGGATAATATGAGGTTAGTGAACTCGCTCGTTGTTCATGCTGGCAGGACATTAACATGAATTACGTCATCATTTTGATCGGGGTTATTTATGCTGCCATGGCAGCAATGATTATTGTCAAACCTCAACTGTGTTATGACTTTATAAATGGGTTGCTGGACTATCTGGCGTTCCAGATTGCAATTGGCATCTATGGACTGGTTCTCGGGGGGATATTCTTACTTTCGGCAGATGTCACGAAATTCCCGACACTTTTTATTGTTGTCGGATTGTTCTCTATGGCAGGCGCTTGCATTGCGGTTTTCCCCCGTTCAGATTTCAAGCGTCTTGTAGCCTGGGAACTGGATCTGCTCTCTTACTTCCCGCGAGTTTTTGGGTTTATAACCGTTCTTATCGGTGGATTTCTGATTTATGCAGGCATGTGATTAGTTAGGTGCCTGCCCTCCAGGCCCCATGAAAACCCATAGGCACACGGTGTGACAATTTGGCAACACCTACTGGGCCCTGTTTCACGTCCTGTGAATCAAAAACATCAAGTTCACTGGTTTGAGATTCCGGGTTGAAAACAACCGACAGGATATAACCGTCACCTTCCTCCGCTGTTTCAGATCTCGGTACAAAAATCGCCTCTGTTGTCACACGACCTGAACCAAAGTTATAACGCTCAACTGCTCCGGTCTGGTGATCAAACCGGCAGACGGCATTGTAAAAAACTTCCTCAACATTCGGATCCTCTGGTGTAATGAAAACCCCATAGCGGTTGTCACTCATCGTAAATCGTGGATCAATCTGAGGGAACTCTGATTCAAGTTCATTAATGCGTTCAGACTTGAGTCGAGAACCGGGATCATTCAGGTCTACGCTCCAGCGATGCAGATGCGCACCGAGATTGTCACTCGGCGTACCGTCCGGGCTTGGGAACAAGGGCGCCCGTTCAGATTCACAGACATCGCAGATGAAAGTATCGTCAGTGTCGAATCCGTTCATTATGTGAAACATAAATCGGGTGTCAGATTCTACCCAGCGGATATTCTCGTTACTGCCTTCGTGACGTGGCAACAGACCGATAACTGTCGGTTTGTCTGGCTCCCAGGCAAAAGCTGGCCCACCGACCATTGCCCGCTCCAGATCACCCGTCAGCGGCATGATGGGAATCATGATGAAATTGTCCGTGACCATGAAATCGTGCACCATGGCAGGATAGGGCGTCTCCACCGTAACAGAGTTGGTTATCAGACCTTCTGGGCTGACTGTGTAGACCGTCACATCTGGAGAGAAGGGCCCTTCAGCCATATAGGCGAAAAAGAACATTTCACCGGTTTTTGGGTCAATCTTGGGATGTGCTGTCATCGCTGTGCGGCACTTGCCGTAAAAATCCCAGCATCCCTTTGTTGCCAGTGTATGGGGATCGATAATCATGGGAAGGTGACCTTCCTCCATAACAAATAATCTGCCGCCATGCCAGATGGCGGCTGTATTGGCGAGCCCTTCCTTGTCTGTGAAAACAAAATCCGAGAACTCGGGTTCACAGTCAAATGGATTCATCGGATTAACGACGTTACGTCCCAGTTCATGTTCCATTTTCCACTTGGCTGTCCTCACCCAGCGGTTGTTGTACCGCACCTTGCCGTTTTCAATATGAAATCCGTGCACCATGCCGTCACCACCGAACAGGTGGTGGTCCGCTGATCTCGGGGCGAACTGCATATTGGGCCCGCACCGATAAAAACTCCCATACAGGTCTTGTGGAATTTCACCTTCGATATACAAATCAGGTGCATCACACTCCATTTGTAAGGGTGCGAAGGGACCGAGCATCATGGGGTTGTCAGTGGGCATTGGTTGGGCCATGTCACATTCCTCTTATTCTGGTTATGGTTTTTGATGAATGTTCTGTCATGCAGGTAACAGAGATCGGCAGGAACAGGGTTGGTGGCATATTGTGAATCAGGTTCTCATCAACATTTGCATACTAGCAACAATGATGGATGCCAGTCTAATGGCTTCTGGGACAAGTGAGTTCGAAGTAATTCTGAATGAAGTATTTCGGACGGATTGCCAATAGCGTTTTTTGAGCGCAGAAAAGGTAATATGCGCTGATTGGATATGGAGAAAGATCATGCGAAGAGCAGCAATCGTCAAACCATTGCGGACTGCCGTTGGCAAATACCTGGGTAGTCTTGCAAACCTGAATGCAGAAGATCTGGGGGCTCAGGTCATTAAAGAACTGGTCTCGCGATCAGGGGTTGACCCGGAGAGAATTGAAGAGGTCATCTTCGCCCAGGGTTATCCGAGTGGCGAGGCCCCCTGTATTGGCCGGTGGTCTGCACTGGCTGCAGATTTGCCATTGCACGTTGCAGGTACTCAGATTGATCGTCGATGTGGCAGCGGACTACAGGCAGTTGCCAACGCGGCAATGATGGTGCAAACCGGTGCGGCTGATGTCGTGGTGGCCGGAGGTGCTGAAAGCATGAGTAATGTTGAATACTACACGACGTCAATGCGTGGTGGTGCTAGGGCAGGATCAGTGACCCTGCATGACCGATTGGAAAGAGGGCGGGTTAGATCACAACCTGAAGACAGATTTGGCACGATTTCCGGCATGATTGAAACGGCGGAAAATCTGGCAACGGAATATCAGATTACCAGACAGGATGCTGATGAGTATGCGGTTCAGTCACACCAGAAGGCCCAGCGAGCCTGGGATGAGGGTAAATTCGAGGAGGAACTGGTAACTGTTTCGGTACCTCAGAGAAAAGGCGACCCTGTCGTATTTGAAAGGGACGAGGGTGTAAGAGCAGACGCGAATATTGATGCCATGGCCAAACTCAGGCCGATAATGAAAGACGGTATTGTCACTGCGGCAAATGCATCCCAGCAGAATGATGCAGCCGCGGCCTGTCTGGTCGTTGCGGAAGATAAACTGGAAGAGTTGGGACTCACGCCGATAGCATACTTTAACGGCTGGGCCGCATCGGGCTGCCATCCTGCAACCATGGGTATTGGACCCGTACCGGCTGTAGCCAAATTGATGGAGAGAGCCGGTCTTGGCTGGCAGGATATCGATCTGGTTGAACTCAATGAAGCATTCGCCTGCCAGGTACTTGCCGTGCTGAAAGGATGGGGATGGCACGATGCGGACAAGCTTAATGTAAATGGTTCAGGTATTTCGCTGGGACATCCGATTGGTGCTACCGGCGGTCGTATTATGGCGACGATGTTAAACGAACTTCAGCGCAGAGAAGGCAAGTACGCGCTTGAAACCATGTGCATCGGTGGTGGTCAGGGTATAGCGGCGATTTTTGAGCGTGCTGCCTGAAAAAGATAAAGCCTATATAGTCTGGGATCCGCTGGTTCGGATCTTCCACTGGACGCTGCTCGTGTTCTTTCTTATTGCCTATTTTCTGGAAGGTGAGTGGCGCGGCCTGCACAGCCATGCCGGATATACAGTCACATTACTGGTGGTTTTCAGGATCATCTGGGGTTTCATGGGCGATGGCCATGCCAGGTTCTCCGATTTTGTTACTGGACCCAGGATAACAATTGCCTACCTTGGCCAGATGATTCGCAACCAGGCTAAATCCCATATGGGTCACAATCCGGCAGGCGCGGCTATGATCCTGATGTTGCTCTCGTGCCTTGTGATAACAGCTATTTCAGGTATATCGTTGTTCGGCATGGAAGGCAGTGGCCCATTTTCTTATAACTTGTTTGATGACTATGTGGCTGCATTGCCAGATCCCCTGCTTGAAGAGGTTCATACTTTCTTCGCCGATCTGGTAGCCGTGATGATAGTCATTCACGTGGTTGGTGTCTGTGTGACCAGCCTTCAGCATCGGGTGAATTTGACCCGGGCGATGTTTACCGGCAGGAAGTAACCAAAGATAAACGCATCAGGTGAAGCGGACGATACCAGAAGTAAATAAAGACATGGATTCAAAGTCCCAGAAAATACGAATGTTGATCGGCTCGGCGATGCTTGGTGCCGTTTTGTTGTTCGCAGTCTACGGTGTTGTCCTGAATCTAAAAGCAGGAAATGACAATCCGTATGTGCCTGATTCAATTTATGTCGAAGAATGTGAAAGCTGCCACCTTGCTTATCCACCGGGTCTATTACCCGTAAAAAGCTGGCAGGGAATCATGCAGGGACTTGAGGATCACTTTGGTGACAATGCTGAGTTGGACGATGAAACCTACCTGCATATATCCGACTATCTTGAACGCTTTGCCCTGCGAAAAGGACAGCAATCAGGCATCAGCCAACTATTACGGAAACTACCGGAAGATCCACCCCTGCGCATTTCAGAATTGCCTGGATTCATTAGCGCCCATGAAGAGGTACTCAAACAGTCTGAGACCGAATCGATGAAAGAAGGATTTCTCAGCTACTGTGAAGACTGTCATAGTACTGCCGCCAATGGTGTTTTTGATGAAGAACTGCTCCACCCGGATTATGATCTCCGGATACGAGACAGATTCAAAAACTAAACGATATCAATATAACATTATCAGTGCACGGCAGGGGGATTTCACGGTAGTGCCAGTGTAACCAGTTTAGCGTCTGTTGCTCCACCCACGGCGAGTGAGATGTATTGCTTACCCCCTGTCATATAAGTCATTGGCGCACCCTGCGGGAACGACGGCAACTCAAGCTCATGAACAATCTCTCCAGTTGCCTTGTTCAATGCCCGCAGCACATGTTTGCCGTCAGTAATGGCGAGAAACAGGAGTGATTTGGTCAGTAGTGGGCTGGTAAATGCGATAGAGCCTACCGGTCCTGGATCGGCAATCCCCATATCAATGATCTTCTGGCGTATTCCTTCTCCATTTGGAATGACCCATTTATAATCACCCGTATCCAGGTTCAGGGCGCTGATCCTGCCGTAGGGCGGTTTGAGGAGTGGCAATTTCTGGGGCCCGCGAATACTGGTGACACCACCGCGCACATATCGCCAGGCGTCGTTGTCTTTTAATTCAACAAGCTGAACCACAACCGGTCTGCTGATCGATGGAATATAGAAAAGAGAGGTATCCGGATCAAATGCGGCACCAGTCCACTCACCGCCTCCCCCGTCACCAGGTAGTTGAATTGTCCCCCCGAGAGAAGGGGGTGTAAAAAGAGGACCGTGTCGATACTTCTTGATGATCTCAAGTGCTTCAGCGCGAAGCTCCGGCGTGAAGTCGATGAGAATGTCTTCTGTAATTCCCTGGTAGTCAAACGGCGCAGGTTTGGTTGGAAAGGGTTGTGTTGCTGCTGTACGTTCGCCCGGCACATCACTTTTAGGCACGGGTCGCTCTTCAATTGGCCAGACAGGCTTTCCTGTTACCCTATCCAGAACGTAAACAAATCCCTGTTTTGACACCTGAGCAACTGCCTTGATCTGCTTGCCGTCAACGGTGATATCAACCAGATTGGGTGCAGCAGGCAGATCATAGTCCCATAACCCGTGCTTGATAGCCTGGAAGTGCCAGACCAGTTCCCCGTTGCTGGCATCCAGGCAGACAAGGCTCTCGGCGAATAGATTGTCTCCCAGACGGTGGCCACCATACCAGTCGTTGGAAGGCGTACCGAAAGGCAGATAAACATAACCGAGTTCGTGATCAGCGCTCATCATCGTCCAGACATTGGTATTGCCTGAATCCTTCCAGGAATCGTTTTCCCAGGTGTCGTTGCCCGGCTCGCCATCTTGTGGGATTGAATGAAAGATCCACTTCTGTTTGCCAGTTCTCGGATCGAATCCACGAATATGACCCGGCGGCATGTCGGTCCGGTTTTCGGGCGCATAAAACGCAAGTGGAACATCAAAAACCACCGACCCCAGTACCACCGTGTTACCAACGACAGTGGGAGGGGCAACAACGGAGTACATTCCACGTAGCACCTTTCTTCCTAGACCCAGGGTGAGATCTATCTTGCCATCTACACCAAATGACTTGTCGGGTAAGCCTGTATCAGCATCCAGGGACCACAGGAAGGCATTGTTGGTGCCCATGAATATGCGTCTCGATTTGCCGTTCTGCCAATAAGCAACGCCGCGATGATTAAAACCCATATTTGCGGGTCTGCCATGCTCGTACGTTTCAGTATCAAATACCCAGAGTTGTTTCCCGGTGGCAGCATCCAGCGCAGCAACGTGACCCATCGAAGTACTGATATAGAGTTTGTTGCCAATCTTGATAGGTGTGCTTTTGAATCCCTGGGGTACATGCTCCGATTGTTTCTTGATATGAGCGTTATCAGGCGAATCCCATATCCAGGAGATTTTCAGGTTTTTAACCGTATCCTTGTTAATTTGATCAAGATTGGCGTATTTGGAAGATCCCGGATCGTTTGCATAAGTGGGCCAGTCATAGTCCTTAATTTCTGCCGCGGATACAGGAAAGAAAAAAAAGCCGACGAGAGCAATCAATACAGTGAGAATATGCATGTTTTTCATGAGATTGCCTTTAATCTATTTGTATAGCCTGGTGTGATCTCTAGATAGTCGCTGCTTTGGCTTGCCTGCCCATATGCTCGATCACTGAATGTTGATTCCAGCGCCACGCGACCACGCCAACAACCACATTGGTGACTGCCGTTGCGATGAAGATACCGACGTATCCCCAATATATATCAGCAACAATAGCGAGGGGGACATAAACAACCACGGTGCGAACAACAGAGATAATAAGCGCAGGCATCGGCAGCCCCCTTGCGTTGAAGCTTGAACTCGCAATCTGCATGATGCCCATAAACCCGATGCTGAGTGGAATGATCAGAAAAAAGGATCTGGCAACGTCCACAACAACCTCGTTGTCGTCGATAAGAGAAACCACGTATTCACCAATAAGCAGCATAAGTACGAATGTAAATACACCCCAGGCAAGACTGAACGTATTTGTTAGAAACAGGGCCCTCTTAACCCGGTCAAAATTTCTGGCCCCCCAGTTTTGACCGATAAATGGCTCAACCGAAGAGGAAGCAGACCAGAGGATCATATGCGCCATCGTCTCAACCCGGGTTGCGACATTGTAGCCAGCGACGACCTCATGACCGTGTCCTGCCAGTAGTCTGGTGATAACCAGCATAGAGAAAGGCATCACCAGTCCGCTCATAATTGCTGGTAAACCAACGTGAAGGATTGCCACCCATGAATCAATCACACCAACAAATGACCACCGCATCATACGGGTTTGAACCAGAAGAACACTATAAAGGACGATACTGACCAGCCTGGAAATCACATATGCCCAGGCGGCACCGGCAATCCCGAGTTCCGGTATGCCCAACCAGCCAAAGATAAAAACTGGTCCGAGAATAATTTGTACCACGGAACCGGTTGCCATTATTAACCCGGGACTCGCTGCGCTGCCTGTGGCTCGAAGGAGCGTTGAGCCTACGATGGATAGGAGGAAGAAGGGCACGCCGATCATATAGACCTCAAGGTATTCAATCGTCATATCCTTCACGAGGTCTTTGGCGCCCAGTGCCTGTACGATATTTTCTGCAAAGATAGCCCCGGCAGCGCCGAGTAGTGAGCCCACAATAATAGCCAGAATCTGGGCATGTGTTACCAACAGTGTAACCCGGTCTCTGTTTCCGGCACCCATGGCCCGTGCGATCACTGAAGAGGCGCCCGTACCGATACCACCGGCAAAAGCGAATAGTGTAATTGTTATTGGGAATGCGAATCCCATGGCTGCAAGTGCTTCGGTGCCAACAATGCCCAGGTATACGGCTTCGGCCAACTGGGCGACATTCATGGTCAATGTGCCGACAGCCATGAAGGAACCCAGTTTAATCAGGTGCCTGCCGACGGGACCCTCGGTAAAACCTGCGGGTCGTCCCCTTCTTTTTGACTGTTGTGAAACGCTATCACTCTCAGATGTGATCTCGTCTACCTCTACATCCTTCATTCTTCGCTCTTGGAACTCGTTGAATACATGATACACGGGATGTCACCCGGTGCATCAGCTATTGAAATGAGTGATATAAAGATAGTCGCTGACCACTAGCCAAAGCCTGACTGGTCACCTGCCGTTGATTACTTCATCTGAGGGGAATGGCACTCTATTAAAGATCATCCGTCCTACTTACCGCTAGCATAGGTGAACTCTCTAAGTAAGTGCCATTTCCATCTGAGGGTGTCTCAGGAACTCTCAACCCGCGCTTGCAAACTCTGGTACGACTTCCTCTGCAAATAATTGTGCAGGCTCCCGGGTATCTTTCCCGAAGAATTCCATGACGAACATGGTACAACCAAGATCTATATGTTTCTGAATTGCCTCGCAGCATTGCTCAGGCGTACCCGTGATGGCAATGGGTCCTTTCGGATCACCCATATGACCACCAAAAATCTTCTGTGCCTGATCTGCCATGGGACCCGCTGATGCCTCGTCCTTGGCAATTGTAACCAGGCACTGTTGACTGACGGTGATCTCTTCAAAATCCCGATCAACTTCATCGCAATGCTGTTTCAGTACGTCAACCTTGTGGGCGAGTTGAGGTTGCAATCCCGCCAGGTTGTTCCAGATATCAGCTTCTTTTGCGACAAGTTTCAGCGTTACCTTTTCACCGCCGCCGCCGATGAGGATGGGAATCTCCCTCGGTGGTTTTGGTTGGCAGGCAACATTGGTGGCGGTGACAAACTTTCCATCAAAAGAGACTTCCGCTTCTTCTCCCCACATCAGTTTGAGCAGAGCTACGGTTTCTTCCAACTGCGAGAGTCTTTCTCCGGTGGACAGAAAGGGCACATTAAAGTCAGTGAATTCTCGTGGCATCCAACCGGCACCAAGACCCGCGATAACACGACCTCCTGCAATGTTGTCCGCTGTGGCTATCACCTTGCCAAGGTGGGCAGGATTGCGCATTCCGGCTGGTGTTACCAGCGTGCCGATCTCAACCCGCTCTGTGATAGCGGCAACTGCTGATACCATTGACCATGCTTCAAGAATGGGTAGCTGGGGCGATTGTGGACCATATAAATGGTCGCAGACCCAGAGCGAATCGAATCCCATGGCTTCAAAACCACGTGCAGCCTCAGCGGCGGCGACCCAGGGTCTCTTGATCTGTGGAAGTGTTACACCAAAGTGTACTTGTGCCATAGTGATATCCTTAAAGTTAATTTGTAAATAGTGCCCGGTAAATTTGCCCAGGCTATTTGAGATCAACCAAATTTGAGGGCGGTATTTGGCCCTACATCATTTGGCCCTACATCATTTGGCCCTACATCGGATCTCTGGTCTCTAGTTATTTTTTTCGTCTGACAGGAACCAGTTCTGTCAGTATTCCCCCGGCAGTTTTTGGATGGAAGAAAGTAGGTGAATTCGGTGGAGGATTTTCTACACCCAGGTCTATCTGCCGCAAACCCTTATCGCGAAATTTTGCAGCTTCCTCGTCCACACTGTCACAGCCGTATCCCCAATGGTGTAGCCCGGCACCAAATCGCTGTAGATACTTGTAAGTTCCAGCTTCAGGCACAACGGGGATAAGCACTTCAACCTGGGTTTCACCATTGCCAACCTGAAAGAAGTAATTATGAGTTCCTTCCGGTGCAAAATAAGCGCCATCCGGTAACGGAGAACGACTCACATCGAGCGGGAATCCCATTTTGGTATCGAGGACGCTCATCGCTTCATCAATGGAATGAGCAACGACACCGATATGATCCAGACATACAATCATGATAACCCCCACATAAATGATAAAAATGCCGACAAGCAGGTGAGGAATAAAATCACGTTTCATGGATCTTGGCAACGTCTTGTCATTATTTGAGCGTTACAACCGATGCGGACGACCTGAACAGGACAGAAGACAGATAGCTGTATTAGTGACGGACTGGACAAGGTGATACGAACCATGGTCTGGTTGTCTTTTCAATTTTGGGGAGACTGTGAATGAGCGTCACTATTCGAAAAGCTGCAACTGATGACAGAAATCGTTGCCTTGAACTGCTCGATGATCTGAATTCAGCCACTGGAGGACCTGAAAGTCAGCGGCAAACAACAGGGAGAGCAGAAGTTTATGACCGATTGATCCAGGAAAAGCGGGGCCGCATAGTTATTGCTGAAGAGGATGGCACAATTCTGGGTATGGCGAGTGTCACTTACAATCTGGCAATGCGTTATGAAGGAGAGTATTGCCAATTGGAGGAACTGATCGTGGATTCTTCGGCAAGAGGCAAGAACATCGGAGGACTGCTGGTGCAGCGAACAATCGAAGACGCCAGATCCCGGGGTTGTGCGGAATATGGTCTTTACCTGGTCAAGTCGACCGAACATAACGAGCCGTTTTACGCGAAATACGGCTTCGAATCCGTGGGCACAGAAATGCGTCAGAAATTGTGATCGTTGCTGACGTTAGACTGCATCGTCGCCATGAATCGTTGGTTTATCGTTCGTTGGATTTTAGTTTGTCGGATCATAGGTAGACAACCTTGATCTCATCGCCCGCACCTGCCTGGTATCGGTGGCTACTGCTGCTCGGTGTCTGGATTCACTATGCCGCTTTTGGTCTTGTGGCTACGAGTCTTGCACCGTTGGTTGGCCTGATCGAATCTGATTTGGGTATGAGCCATGTAGAGATGGGCACAGTTATGGGCGCCTGGCAACTAGCCTATATTGTCTCGGCCATTCCCTGTGGCATTCTTCTGGATAAGCTGGGAGCCCGATGGGCTCTCACCATAGGTTCACTGCTGATTGCCACGTCAGTTTTTGCCAGGGGTACGGCAGATAATTTCGGTGAACTCATCGTTGCTGTCATGCTGTTTGGAGTTGGTGGACCCATTATTTCTGCCGGTGCACCCAAAGTGGTTACCGAATGGTTCAAGGGACCTTCCAGGGGCCTGGCCATGGGAATTTATATGACCGGTCCCGCGATTGGCGGCATGGTCTCACTGACGATGACCCACTCGATCTTGTTACCTGCACTTGATCACGCCTGGCAAAACGTTATGTACCTTTGGGCTCTGGTTACGGCGGGTGGTGCAGTCATCTGGCTTATTCTAACTTCACACCCGGTGATGAATGCAGCAAATGGAAGTCATATTGCCAGCAATTCGATGCCACAGACGAAGGTGTTGGTTCAACTGCTGAAAGAACCGGCGGTATTCGTCGTTCTGGCGATGAGCATTGGTGTCTTTCTGTTCAATCATGGTCTTAATAACTGGTTGCCTGAACTACTCCGGTCAACTGGCATGACCGTGACACAGGCGGGTTACTGGGCAGCCATACCTACGGTGATTGGCCTTGCCGGTTCGTTGCTGATACCGAGGCTTGCGACACCCGAAAGGCGGTTTTATATCCTCATTGGTTTGTGCGTTGCCGCGGGAATTGCAAGCGTGCTGTTGCATTTTCAATCACAACCCGTTCTGTTCACCGGCCTGGTGCTGCAGGGGATCGCCCGGTCTTCTCTCATGACGGTACTCGTTCTGACGCTTGTTGAATTACCCGGTATTGACGAAAGAGACGTAGGAGTGGCAACGGGACTGTTTTTTTCCGCAGCAGAGGTTGGCGGGGTGCTGGGTCCACTTTCACTTGGTTTTTTGTACGACCTGACCCATGGTTTCGACTCGGGACTTTATATGCTGACCATTGTCTCGATCATCCTGATTCTTGGTGCCATTCGCCTAAAGAAATTGAGCCAGGCAACCTGATCCGGGAACAGGATTCACCCCTTTCTGTTGGCTGTCAGGGAGCTATTCCTGGGGGGCTTTAGCCCAATAGAATTTGTCAATTTCCCTCACCTGATTTACCGAAAAAGATATCCGCATGAATATCAGGTCATTATCTGGCAATCCCTAGATATTGCACTAGGGTTTAGATAAGACGTGCGATTAGTAAATCAATCCAAGAATACGTAAGTGCAACCATGAGGTTGAGAGGTGGTTCCATGAGTAAAAAGAAGAAGGATTCTGCTACGAGTAAGAAGAAGACGGATATTCCGACAATTGCGTTCGAAGGACACTGCACGATTTATGAAGCGAGTGATCATTCAAATGAACTGACCGGTGTTATGCAAAATGGATCAGCGGTTTCTCTGGATCTGTCTGGTGTAGATGAAGTCGACAGTTCTTTCATGCAACTCGTGCTTTGTGCTCAACGTGAAGCAGAGAGGAATGAGACTTCTTTTGAGATCCTTGAACCGTCGGATGCAGTGAAAAAACTGGCTGAACAACTCTGTTGCCAGGATCTGTTCGGTATTGGCAGCAACGATGAGGGGAAGGGAGAAGCAAATGTCGTTTGATGAAAACACCCAGATATTTATTACTGAAAGCAAGGAGTTACTCGATGACATGGAGGAGGCTCTGCTCGAACTGGAGCGATCTCCAAATGATGCTGATCTGATCAATCGGGTATTCAGAGCCGCTCATACCATCAAGGGTTCATCTGGTCTGTTCGGATTCGATCACATTATAGAATTTACTCACGTTGTCGAGAATCTACTCGACGATGTTCGCAACTGTATTGTACCTGTCACCGATGATCTGATTAATCTCTTTATGCGCGTCAAGGATCATATTGCATCCATGATTGATCTTCTGCCGGATGAATCAAAGGTCGATATGGATGAACAGAATGATCTGCTTGAATTGCTCAAGGCTTTCAGCGTGGGAGGAGCCGCAGAACAGGAAATCTCCACAGAAGGCAGCGGCGAAACTGCTCCCGGGGAGGAAGGAGAGCAGGTTCAAAGTGACAACTGGCATATATCGATCCATCTTGGCTTAGATACTTTCAGGCAGGGATTCAAGCCAGCGGTGATGTTCGAACAACTCAAAGAGCTTGGAGAAATCGTCTCTATTCGTCTGAATACAGAAACGATGCCGGATCTTGAAGACTACAATCCCGAGAGTTGCTATCTGGCATGGGAGCTGACGCTCAATACAACTGCTGACAAAAATACAATCGCAGAGATATTTACTTTCTTTGATGGCGCAACGATTTCGATTCTGCCGCCACGATCAGCGCTATCTGTCTACCAGGAAATGCTGGCGAAACTACCCGAAAGAGACCGGGTTCTGGGTCAGGTTCTGGTTGATATTGGTGCCCTCACAGACAATGAACTTCAGCAGGCACTTAGCTACCAGAAAAATGTTGGTGGTCTGACGGGAGATATTCTTGTCCGGCAAGGTGCCGTTCAACCGGAACTCGTTAACGAAGTTGTTGACAAGCAGAAGACAGCACGTAAAGAAAAACAGAGAGAAATGAGTTTTGTAAGAGTGGACTCCGAGAAACTCGACAAGTTGGTTACGCTAGTCGGTGAGTTGGTCATCGGAGGAGCGCAGGTTTCGCAACTGGCAGCCAACAGGGAAGACGACGAACTTACCGAGTCAGTCGAAGAGATGACACTGACTCTTGAAGAGATGAGAGAGACAGCGCTTGGTCTGCGCATGGTACCGATAGCTAATACCTTCAACCGTTTTCATCGTGTCATTCGGGATACGTCGAAAGAACTTGAGAAACAAATCAGGCTGGAGGTCGTAGGTGGCGAAACGGAACTCGATAAAACAGTTATCGAGCAGATTGGTGATCCGCTGGTTCACCTGATTCGCAACTCAATGGATCACGGGATTGAATCACCCGCTGATCGAGTAAAGGCCGGTAAACCTGAAGAAGGTGTAATCGGACTGAGCGCGTACCACGAAACTGGCACTATTGTGATCGAAGTCAACGACGACGGTAAAGGTCTTGACCCACAGAAGTTGCTGGGTATTGCAATTGAGCGAGGCGTCGTCGATGAAGAACAGACGCTCAGTGATGATGAGATCTGCAATCTGATATTTGAACCCGGATTTTCCACGGCGACTGAAGTCAGCAACATTTCAGGGCGCGGAGTCGGCATGGACGTCGTAAGACGTAATATAGAATCGCTTCGCGGAAATGTATCGGTCAGCTCCGTTCTTGGTGAAGGGGTCAAAATGACCATTCGCCTGCCATTAACCCTGGCTATTATCGACGGCTTCCATGTTCGGGTCGCCGATGAATCCTTCATCATTCCACTGGATATGATGGATGAATGTGTCACCTTGTCAGAGGCTCAGCGGCAAGAGGCGACTATTCACGATTACGTTAATCTGCGTGACGAAGTGCTGCCGTTAATACAATTGAATGAATACTTTGGAATTACCACAAATGCAGATTCGTCAGATCGGTTGAATGTCGTGGTTGTTCAATTCGCAGGACGAAAACTTGGTCTTATGGTGGATGAATTGCTTGGCGAAGCACAGGCAGTCATTAAACCATTGGGCAGGGTTTTCCATGGCGTTAGAGGATTCGCCGGATTTACCATTCTAGGTACAGGTCACCTGGCGCTCATCATGGATATACCAGATATGGTTAAGTCCGCGATTGAAAAACAAGACCAGACACAAAACCCACCCCCACATCGACCCGGTGAGAATCGGACCGGTAATAACTTGACTGTTCACTAGTTTCATATTTAGAGGAGGATGTGATGAAGCTCATTGATAATTTGAAGGTACGAAACAAATTTACACTAATGCTGGTATTCCCGATTTTTGGCCTGCTCTATTTTGCAATTGCAGAGATTGTGTCGGAATCAAATATGCTCTCGGAAATGGAGAAGATTGAGAAATTGGCCGTCTATGGTGTCAAGGCCAGTAATCTTGTCCATGAAATGCAGAAAGAGAGAGGCATGACCGCTGGGTTTCTTGGCTCAAAAGGAAAGAACTTTGCTGGTGAATTGCCAGATCAGAGAGCCAACGTTGACAAGCGTCTCGCCGAGTTAAAAGCTTTCTTAAGTTCAAATGATGTCAAGGAATTTGGCGGAGAACAACTCAGCCAGGACGTCAATCTGATACTAAATCGTCTTGGGAATCTTGCCAGTAAACGGGAAGGTGTTACGGCCTTGACGATTGCAGCGAAAGATGCCATCGGCTATTACACCGGTACCAACACCGAGTTGCTTAAATCTGCAGGTCAGGTGGCGGCTCTCAGCTCGAATGTTGAAGTGACTAAACTCGCATCTGCCTATGTTAATTTCCTGTTGGCTAAAGAACGAGCAGGTATTGAAAGGGCAGTATTAACATCGACATTTGCTGCCGACAAATTTGCCGCTGGTAATTATGAGAAATTACTCAGTCTGATTACGATTCAGGATACCTATCTGAGTGTATTCAAGTCATTTGCTTCACCGGACCAGAGTAATTTCTTGGCTGAAACCCTGAAAGGACCTGACGTAAGTGAGGTAAAGAGATTGCGAAGTGTCGCAACTTCGAGCCAGAAGGGTTGGAATATTAAGTCATCTCACTGGTTCCAGGTCAGCACAGGACGCATTGAGCTGCTGAAGAAAATTGAAGACAAATTGGCAGAGGACCTTTCCGGTCGGGCAGTAGAGTTGTCTGCGACAGCGAATGCAAATTTTATTAGCGCGCTGACCATAGCTCTGGTCGCAGCCTCTGTAACTTTCGTATTTGCCTTCCTGGTTGTTCGTGGTGTAACAGGTCCACTTAGTGATGCACTCGTCAGGATGAAGGATATAGCTGAGGGTGAAGGTGATCTAACCAAGCGGATTGAAGTTAAGTCCACTGATGAAGTTGGTCAGTTATGTTCTGCAGCAAATGACTTTATTGAAAAAATCCACGGCGTGATCAGTAACGTCAAGACCAGTGCTACTGGACTAAGCGATGCGGCCAACCAGGTCAGCAGCGCGTCACAAAACCTGTCCAGTGGATCTTCAGAACAGGCAGCGAGTGTCGAAGAGACTTCATCTGCACTTGAAGAAATGAGTGCGACTGTTAACCAGAATGCAGACAATGCGAAGCAAACCGAGACCATGGCCACAACAGCATCCAATCAGGCTGAAGACGGTGGAAAACAGGTATCGGAAACAGTTGTTGCGATGCAGGATATTGCCGAGAAAATTGCCATCATTGAAGACATTGCCTATCAGACTAATCTGCTGGCTTTGAATGCAGCCATCGAGGCAGCAAGGGCTGGTGAGCATGGTAAAGGGTTTGCGGTTGTAGCCTCCGAGGTCAGAAAACTGGCTGGTCGCAGTGAATCTGCCGCAGGTGAAATTTCCAGTCTTGCGAAAAACAGCGTGAGTGTAGCGGAAGATGCAGGACAGTTGCTTGAAGAAATTGTACCGAGTATCAAGAAAACTGCTGATCTAGTTCAGGAAATTAGCGCTTCCAGTGAGGAGCAGGCCAACGGTATCGGTGAAGTTACCGGTTCGATGGGTCAATTGGATACCGTTACTCAAAGTAATGCGGCACTTGCGGAAGAGTTATCTGCAACTGCGGAAGAGATGAGCGCTCAAACTCAGGCGCTAACAGATATGATGAGTTTCTTCACGGTTCTTGATGAAGCCGGAAAGTCAGGCATGCCCAGACCAGTTGCAAGCGCGGGTAGCGCATCGACCATGTCTCGACCTGCCACTCCAAAGCCAGCGCCAGCACCGCAGGCCAGTGAGGATGATGATTCGCTTCCTGAAGGATTTCAACGTTTTTAGGGAGATATCAAATGAATGATATGACACTTGTTAATGTAGACCATTCCCTGGATGCCAGTCAGTTCCTTACATTTATGCTTGCGGGTGAGGAGTTTGCGGTACCAATCATGCAGGTTAAGGAGATCATTGAATATGATGGCCTCACCTCTGTACCCATGGTGCCGGAGTTTATTGCCGGTGCCCTTAACCTCAGAGGCAGCATTGTGCCTGTCGTTAATCTGGCGGTTAAGTTTGGTCTGCCTCCTTCAGAGATTACACGACGCAGTTGCGTCGTGATCATGGAGGTGATGCTGGACAAAGAGCAGGCGGTAATGGGGATGCTGGTAGACAAAGTATTGCAGGTAATCGATATCAACGAAGATGATATCGATGCAGCACCTTCTCTTGGCGCCCAGATCAGAACCGATTTCATTCGCGGAATGGGAAAACTGGATGAGCGGTTCGTGATCATACTTGCGATAAACAAAGTCCTGTCGACTGAAGAGATAGCGATTGTCGGTAATCTGAATGAAGATTCTGACGAGCCTGTCGTAGCGGAAGCGGATGAATAGATACGATGAGTTTACCCCTTCGTTCAGAAAGTGAGTATATGACGACAGAAGCAGCAATGAGCGGTAGAGCTTTCAGTGGATTCCAGAAGCTTATTTACGATGTTGCCGGTATCAGCATGTCTGATGGCAAGAAGTCACTGGTATCAGGACGTCTGGTAAAACGCCTCTCGGCGCTAAACATTGCAAGCTATGACGAATACTTAGACTTTCTGACAAAGGGCGAAGGCACACACAATGGTGAGCTTCAGGAATTTATTGATCTCCTGACGACCAATGAAACCTACTTCTATCGCGAACCTCAGCATTTTGAGTTTCTCAAAGAAGAAATTTTGAGCAAGTGGGACAAGTCAAAATTGTTCCGCATTTGGTGTGCAGCAAGTTCGTCCGGGGAAGAGTGTTATACGCTGGCGATCACCCTCGCTGAAGAACTCGGTATTAATGGTGCCTGGGATATCCTGGGTACTGATATATCAACAGAGATGATCTCGGCGGCAAGAACGGCAATATATAACGAACATCGCACCCGTTTAGTCCCTAAGCATATCCGACAAAAGTATTTTCTAAAGGGCACAGGCGCACACGAAGGGTTTGTGGCTGTGGCACCTGAACTCAAAAAACATGTGCGTATCGATCATTATAATCTGATTGAATCGCCATCCGGATCACAAAGCTACGATGCTATTTTCTGTCGTAATGTATTGATCTATTTTGATCCGCCCACCAAGAAAAAAGTCGTAACGAAACTGTGCAAACAGTTGAAGATCGGATCGCATTTCATGGCGGGTCACTCTGAGTCCTTACACGGTATGGTGCCGGAAATGGACCCAGTTAGCCCTTCTGTCTATGTTAAAACGAGCGGGATCAATGGCTGAACCAATCAAGGTGATGGTGGTGGATGATTCAGCGCTGGTTAGAAAATTGATGACGGAAGTATTGAGTAGCGACAACTCGATAGATGTCATCTCCCAGGCGCCTGATCCGATTTTTGCTATGCAGAAAATGGAACAGGAAATGCCTGATGTCATCACGCTGGATGTTGAGATGCCTCGTATGGATGGTATCACATTCTTGCAAAAGCTCATGGCGGAAAACCCAATTCCTGTTGTTATCTGTTCCAGTCTGGCAAAGGAACATGCAGATACGACAATACAGGCATTGCGCTCCGGTGCTGTTGATATCATTACGAAACCGGAGATTGGCGTTAAAGGCTTTATCGAAGAGTCTGCTGTCCAGATTATTGATGCCGTAAAGGGGGCTGCTTCAGCTAAGATTACAGGCCGAAAAACACGGCCCATGATTGTAGAAAAGAAACGCTCTGCTGATGCGATTATGCCCAAGAGCAGCGTTAAGAATCTCGCAATGAGCGAAACAACCGATAAAGTTATCGCAATAGGCGCATCCACCGGAGGTACCGAGGCATTACGGAAAGTGTTGCAGACAATGCCTGCGATCTCACCGGGTATTGTGATTGTCCAGCATATGCCTGAGAAATTTACAACGGCATTTGCCAGCCACCTAAATGAAATAAGCGAGATGGAAGTAAAAGAAGCAGTCCATGGAGATCGTTTGCATAATGGTCGCGTACTGGTTGCCCCGGGTGGAAAACACATGTTACTGAAAAGAAGCGGTGCACAATATCATGTTGATGTTGTTGATGGTCCGCTGGTAAGCAGGCACAGACCATCGGTTGATGTATTGTTCAGGTCTGTTTCTCGATACGCAGGTAAAAACGCCACCGCTTGCATTATGACTGGTATGGGTGATGACGGGGCTGCAGGGTTGAAAGAAATAAAGGATTCCGGGGGCAAGACGTTTGCGCAGGATGAAGCATCCTGTGTGGTCTTCGGTATGCCCAGGGAAGCATGGAAAAGGGGGGCTGCAGAAAGACTGCTGCCATTATCAGATATCGCAGCGGTGTTGCTTAAGAGCAGTGCTGGTATCACCAAAAGTTGTTAAGAGTCAGAGGAGAAGGCTTATGAGTAAAAAAATATTGTTTGTAGATGATTCAGCCTCTATGCGTCAGGTTGTAGGTATGGCAATCAGCGGGGCGGGTTATGACGTAACAACTGCCGAAGATGGCACAGATGGTGTGAGCAAGATGAACGCCGACAAATTCGATGCGATTATTACGGATCTGAATATGCCGAATATGAACGGCATCGAAATGATAAAAGAGGCCAAACAGAACGCCAACAACAAGTTTGCGCCTGTGATTATGCTTACCACGGAAGCGGGCGATGACATGAAGCAGCAGGGTAAAGATGCCGGTGCTAAAGTCTGGGTAGTCAAACCCTTTAAACCAGATCAACTGTTGGGCGTCTTAACTAAGTTGTTGGGGTAAATAGTCTATGGAAGCCGCTTATTGGGATAGCCGCTTTAAACGCAATACTGTCAAGATACTGCCAGGTGAGTTTTATGTAAGCCAGGGACAGGAAATGATTGTGACGGTGCTTGGCTCCTGTATTTCTGCCTGCGTTCATGATGATTTAACGAATGTTGGTGGCATGAATCACTTCATGTTACCGATGAAGAAAGCCGTGGCACACGTCGACGTCACGGATGATTCAGAAGCAGCACGTTATGGAAATGTCGCGATGGAAAGGTTGATAAATGAAATCGTGAGAAAAGGCGGCAATCGCCACAACATGACAGCAAAGATATTTGGTGGGGGAAGGATTACAGATTCAAGCATAGATATAGGTAATTCCAATATAGATTTTGCCCGCGAGTATCTGGAAATAGAAGAGATAGAGGTACTTTCAGAAGATGTAGGGGATGTCTGCCCGAGAAAAGTGTATTACATCGCGGAAACAAATGAGGTTTTTGTAAAAAGAATAAAACGAATGAATAATGACACGATCATCCAGCGTGAAGACAAGTATATTCACTCTCTTGATCAGTCCGACACCGAGAGTCAGGTCTCCTTCCTGTAAGTCTCAACCCAACCACGCGAGTCAGGCGTAGTTAAAAAGTAGATCCGTTAATCTTGCTTTTGGTGGTTAATGAGTGCAGCCTTGTTAGGTAATCAGGCGCAGCATTTGTTAACACCCTTTGGAGATTTGTGGATGATCCATAATGACTTCTCTAAGTTCCTGTCATTGACAATTTTACTCCTGCCTCTTGTGGCGCATGGTGCAGTTGAATTCAGCAATCCCGGACCCGGAGGTGGAAGCGATCTCTGGACGCTGGAACTGCACCCCACGGATGCAGACACCTTCCTGCTTGGCGGAGATATTGAGGGTCCGTTCAAGACAACCGATGGTGGCCAGACCTATCGACGCGTATCAAGTGGTATTGCAGATACTGCTGCTGCTACTGCTGCCTATGCGTCACAGGATTTTGCCTATGATCCGCAGAATCCAAATGTCGTATTCCTGGCCGGTTGGGGCGGAGTTTATAAATCTACTGATGCTGCTGAATCCTGGGTAATGGTCCTGCCGGACCCACCGATTCTCGGTGAAGCGGGAGAAAGTTTTAGTGCGGTTGCGGTATCCCCTGACAATAGTAATCTGGTTTTAGCTGGTAATGGCAACCCGTTTTCGAATGGCGACGGCGCCAGTGTCATTCATCGATCCACCGATGGAGGTTCCAGTTGGTCGTCAATTGATCTGTCTGGGGTATTCACGGGCTCAGAAGTTGCATTTCATACCATTTTATTCGATACCGTAACATCGGGTGTGGTTTACGCGGCAACTGGTGAAGGTGTCATTAAGAGTTCCGATAATGGCGTCACATGGAGCCTGGTGAATAGTGGATTACCAACTGCCAGTGACAATTCACGGCCGATTTCGAATCATCTGGTTGGTGTTACCAACAATGGTAGTTTTCTTCTGTTTACCGCCTTACTGAATAACGGCGATAGCAGCTTTAATGCCGGTGGTATATATCGCAGCAGTGACGCTGCAGCAACATGGGAGAATATCACCGGAGATCTGCCAACCATGGGTGAGGAAAGTAATTTGCCTTATAGCTATTGGCGGGTGACTGTGGATCCGTTTGATCCGAATAATATCATTGTGGGTACACGCAGGGAGTGGGCGTGGGATCAGATGGGAATTTACCGAACCAATAATGGACTGGCGTCTGATACCAGTAGCATTAGCTGGACCTGGCTATGGGACCCTGATGAATTCAATACCCGGATTGTAGACTGGGGCTGGCTGGACGATACCTGGTGGCTGGATCAACATGTTCACTTTCTTGCTTATTCTCCTGTTACACAAAATCTTGTTATCACGGGTTCAGATAACGTCTATCGCAGTGAAGATGGTGGCGATTCATGGGATCAGGCGTACCTCACCAACAATAATGACGGTACCTATACAACCACAGGCCTTGAACTGATGGTGACTTATGATGTAACTGTCGACCCCTCAGATGGCAATACCATCTGGGTAGGCAATGACGATATGGGTCTTTTCAAATCAATCGACGGGGGTACGTCATTCAGAAGGATGGATGCGACCCAGAATCCTTCTGATCTGAATGAAACCGATTGTGCCTGTCAGGTTGTGGTTGATCATACGGATTCAAATACCCTCTATGTGGGACGTCACGGTGGTGATGAAGAACTGAATAGGAACTGGTCACGGGGCTTTATCTACAAGTCAACCGATGCTGGAGCGAATTGGTCTCAGGTTGGTACAGGGCAGGTGGATGGTGGCAGGACTTTTCTCTCCATGCTGCGTGGGGGCACCAGCACAACAAGAACGCTTCTGGCGACGGTATACGGCAAAGGAATTTATCGGTCAACCGACAGCGGTACGACCTGGTCGACAGTCAATGGCGGTATTGATTCCTCAGATCTAACGAAACTTTGGAGTCTCGCTGAAGGAGTTGGTGATGTTATCTATCTCGGCAGCGGTGATATGTCACCGGAAGGCGATGGATTTGAAGGCAGCATCTATCGCAGTTCAGATGGAGGGATGAACTGGCAGAAACTAAGCGGAGATACTGTACCTTCAGGACAGGTGAAATACCTGGATGTTGGGAGTGATGGCGTTGTTTATGCGGCAACTACCTCCAATAGTGGATATCTCCAGACCGGGTCTGGCACTAACCAGGGTGGATTGTACCGATCTGCAGATGATGGTGTGACCTGGAGCCGGGTTATTGCACAACCCAGGGTAGATGGCGTCTCTGTTCGGAAGGATGACCCGACCCAGGTTGTAGCGGCAGTTTCTTCCTACTGGAACCAGCTTGATGATGGTACTCACGACCTGGTGGCACCTGGGATCTATCTGAGCAGCGACTCAGGACTTAATTTTACAAGGGAGACGAATGGCCTGACCCATACTTTCTATTGGTTTATCAAATACGACGAAGTCAATACCAATCAATTCTACGCGGGTACTCGCGGGGGTGGCTACTTCAAGGGTGTTACAAGCAGCAGTGATACCGATAGCGACGGTGATGGTGTCAATGATTCGGTAGATGCATTTCCGAATAATGCCGATGAATCGGTAGATACCGACAACGACGGGATTGGTAACAATGCTGATACTGACGACGATGGCGATGGCCTGTCCGATGAACTCGAGTTGAGCATTGGTTTTGATCCGCTCGATTCAAATGATGCAACGGGTTCTCCAAGGGAGATACTGTGGCGGCATGCAACCAGTGGGCAAAACGTGCTCTGGAGTATGGAGAGCCAGCACAGGGTTGAAAGAAACAGCATCAACACCGTGGCAGATGCGAACTGGCAGGTAGAGGGAATGGGCGATTTTATGGGCGATGGCACTCATGAGATTTTCTTCAGACATCAGACCCGTGGTGAAAATCGATTATGGACCATTGTTAATGGTGCCAGAGAATCTTCGCTGGGTGTAATGGCCGCAAGTACGGAGTGGTCAATCACCTCTATAGGTGATTTTGATGCTGACGGAGATGCCGATTTAATGTGGCGAAACACTAACAACGGTAACAATCGGTTCTGGGAGATGAATGGTACAACCCGCCTTCGTTCAGTGGCTGTCAGGTCAGTGTCGCTGAGCTGGTCGGTGGCAGGCAGTGGTGATTTCGACGGCGATGGTCGCCATGACCTGCTTTGGAGAAATACGAATGGCTCGAATGTGATCTGGTTGATGCAGGCTGAGACCAGGTCGGAAAGAGGTGCGCTGCCTACTGTCGGGGGTACCTGGGAAGTGGCGGGTATTGGAGATTTCGATGGTGATGGCATGGACGATATGTTCTGGCATAACCCGGAATCCGGAGCGAACTCCATCTGGTTGCTGAACGGTGCAGAGCGTAAGTCTCGTGGTTCAATTCCAGGTACGCCAGCAGGTTGGGCTCCCTTCTCCGTCTTTGATATGAATGGCGACGGCAAGGCAGACATACTTTGGCGAAACAGTAACGACGGTTCGAACCGGCTCTGGTTGATGAATGGTACAACCAGAACCAGCAGTGTGGCTGTCAGACCAGTCTCAGATCAGAATTGGGTACCGGTTGCTGTTGGCAACATTAGAGAATAACGGCACCCTGACTGTCTTTCTGTAACGCTCTCAGCTATATACAGTGGGTGAGTCGGCTGAGAACTGTTCAAGCAGAAATCTTTCCTGGGGTTTTTCCGAGGCGGTCTTGGGTATTTCATCAACAACCTGGAGATAGCTCGGGATAAAATTTGGCTCGAGTTCTTTTTTGCAGAGATCGAATACAGAATCCGGTGTAAATTCACCACTTGTGACAATCGCTGCGACGACATCCTTCTCACCAGGTGCGCCTGATGCCGCCGGTACGCCGTAGACAAAGACATCCAGTATTGCCGGGTGTTCTGCCAGCGCCTTCTCGACGAATCCGGGATTGATGAAATCCCCGTTGCCTGATCCCGCCACCTTTTCTGAAATCAAAATAGAACCAGCCATCGTCATCACGATGACAGACATCGCCTGTTCGTACCCATCCGCCAGCGGTTTTCTTAACGGAAGCTTCCTTGTTCTTGTAGTATTCGATCTTATGTTCACCTTCAAGCGGTCGACCGATCAATTCACCCGGTTCGCCATTGGGTAGTTCATTGCCATCGTCGTCAACAATCTTGAATTCAGAACCGGCAGGCATCTGTCCGAAGCTGCCTACCGGGCCGTCACCTCGATTCATGAAGAGACCATAACCATCAACTGCGGCATATAACTCGATGACCTTGAGATTAAATCGTTCCTCGAACTGCTTCCAGATAACGGCGGGCATCCCCGCTGATATGACCATCCTGACGGGATTATCTGCATCATTATCTTTGACCGGCTCGCTGTAGATTGCCGAAGTCATTCCACCTAACAGATTAAATACGGTGCAACCATACTTGCGGGTAATGTCCCACAATCGTGATTTGGTAAACTTGCGACTGAATACAACCGGCAGGTTCATACCAATAGCCGGAAACAGCGTAAGACTCTGCGCGTTGCCGTGGGTCAGTGACAATCCCGTATAAGGTTTATCCCCGGGAACGAGCTGTAGCCCAGCGCCTGACAGGGTGCCGCCTGCCAGACGGGCGTTAGCAATCTCGACGCCTTTCGGGTCACCGGTGGTGCCTGAGGTATACATGATCTGCAATCGATGCATCGGATCTGTTACCACGCGATCAACGGTGGTTTCACCAGCATCCATGATTTCAGTCATTGATGTGCAGTTGGCATAGTCTGCAGCGGATACTGAGCCTGGGCCCTCGCTGGTATTATCAAGTAATACGATCCACTCAAGCGCAGGCACCTGATCCCGAACCTCCATCACCTGATCAATGCAGTAATCAGCACATATCACACCCTTGCATTCGGAGTTATTGAGAGTGTAGGCAAGTTTTGCTCCCCGGGTTCGCGGGTCGAGTGGTACAAAAGCAGCACCCAGAGTTGATGCAGTTGCCATAGCCTCAATGAACTCTGGATGATTACGCAGCATCACCGCGAAACTGTCACCTGATTTTAAACCGCGGGTGGTCAGCGCAGAAGAAAGTTTTTGTGAATTGGTCCAGATTTCGCCAAAGGTTCTCGTCTCATCCACCGGAACCTCAGGACATTCAAAAGTAAGAATCTCGAGGTCAGGATCGCTCTCTGCCTTGCCAAGGAAAAAATCCGCAAGGATCAGCTTGTTTAATTCAGTCATCGTTGTTCCCTGTATATTACAGTACTGCTGGTGGTTTCAGACCCAGGGCGTGTCTCATCATTTCCAACTCTTCCTCACGATCAGGCAAGGGGGCAGGTCGGGTAAACAATCCATCTTCTGTGAGTTCGGAAACGACTTCATCACTCCGGGGGAATGCATGATTGCTGCCAAATCCATTCATATGGAAGAGCTCATCAAAATCCAGGCGGGGACGCTGTCCACCGGCTTCCCAGTGTTCCAGGGGATATCCCACGGTCTGCAACAACAGAAGTCGGCATCCTTCAGGCACGCCCAGTGTTTCCATTACTTTTGGGCCACCTGGTCCGGCACCTAAGCAGCAAGTGCCCAGCCCCATATCGTAAGCGGCGAGTGTTGCCTGAGCAATACCCTGCCCACAGTCAACTTCACTGATACCGGGTTGCTTCATAACTTCACCTATTCCAGCGAAAATCGGTAGCAATTGATTCTCGACACCATCCAATCTGACTTCTTTTGAACCAACGCCCAGGGCACCAACATCAGCCAGTTTACGCAAGCTGTCACTCTGGCCATCTACCGCACTTGGGTCGATGTACCAGATGATGACGCATGGTGCAGCCTTTATCTGCCAGCCAAGAATTATGCCTTCGAGTTTATCGAGCAGATCTTTTGCAGCAGAGTCCTTGAATATGGCGATACCACGAAGTGACTGGACGTTACCCCAGTGAGAGGCGATTCTTGCCGCTTCAAACATCACCTGTACTTTCTCGGGTTCAACCGGTTTATAAGGCTTTAAAAACCTGATTGAACGTCTTCTACCTATAACTTCTCGTAATTCCATACTCTAGTCTCCTGCTAATATTCATATGGTTCTTATTATCAATTTGATATTTGTCTGGTGTATTCTACTACGCCTTATCTATACCATCGCCAGATTCTGGTGACGGATAGAAACATCAGTAACCACTGCAGAACCGGCGTCGATAGTAACAACCGGCTCTGGTCGAGGATCATTTAACGCTTCATGATAGTAACTGAGAGCGCACCTTCTCCGGCTGGGGTCGTTCCTCCGGCATTCTGGGCAAGTCCAACTTTTGCACCTTCAACCTGACGTTTTCCACCGCGGTCGGAAAGATGCCAGAAAACTTCTACAACCTGGCGAACACCTGTTGCACCAATAGGATGCCCCTGGCACTCCAGCCCACCGGATACGTTAATAGGCAGTTTTCCACCCAGCTTACTGTGTCCCGCTTCACCGAATGCGCCGCCTTCTCCCACGCCGCAAAGCATCAGTCCTTCACTTGAACTGATCTCACCCATAGAAGTTGCATCATGTACTTCTGCCAGATCAATATCTTCAGGGCCAATTCCGGCCTGCTCGTAGGCCCGCCTTGCAAGTTTCGTTAGATTGCTTTCACTGCGATCGCCAGTAACCTGGGCGCTCCCCAGTAAACAGGACGAAATCTCAACTTTAGTTGATGCAGCTTTTTTTCGAGCGAATTCAGGGCTGCAAATTACAGCGGCGGCAACACCGTCGCCAATTGGAGAACACATCAGTCTGGTTAGCGGATAGGCAACATCTGGCGAGGCGAGCACTTCCTCTATCGTATAGTCCTGCTGGTACTGTGCAAGTGGGTTCATTGATGAATGCCAGTGATTTTTTGCAGCGATTGCTGCGAGCTGTCTCTGGGTGGTGCCATATTTATCCATATGGGCCCTGGCTGCCTGCCCGTAAACATCCATAAAAACGGTACGTTGGCCGGACTTTTCCTTCTTCGGCTCGTTTTGACCTGATTCTATCTTCGCTTTTGCTTTTTCTTCTGATGCTTTCATTTTTGCCATTGTCTGTTCCAGCACTTCGACATCCATGCACCCGGTGAATGCCGGTTGGACCCTTGCTCGATCTTCGAAATACATCTTCTCCATACCAAGCACCAGGGCACAGTCAATCTCACCTGCAGCTATCATCGCCATGGCACCATTTAAAGCTGTCGCAGAGGAAGCACAGGCATTTTCGAGGTTGACTATGGGAATGCCACCGATTCCCATGGCATGCAGTACTACCTGCCCCCTGATGCTTTCCTGACCCTGTAGCACACCCTGAGAAGCATTGCCTACATAGGCTGCCTGAATTTCTTCCTTCTCTATTCCGGCATCCTTCAGAGCGATGGTAACTGCCTCTTCGACCAGTGACTTCAGGTTTCTGTCTGTGTGCTTGCCGAAGGCGGTCATACCGCCACCTATCATCGTTGCTTTCATAATCTTTCCTTTGCAGGTTGCTTATCTGATTTGTTTGTCATTGTATGTAGAACGGGCCAGGATGTCTCGGATTGCCAGAAAATTGAGCAAATAAGATACTCTGAATCCAGGAATCTCGATAATTCAGCGAAGAATCAGTCTACCCACACGAAGCGGAGCGATACTTGTCTCAAGTCATGTTTGGGACCAATTGGCCGGGCCTGTATTAACGCCTATATGAGAATGGAAAAAAGATGATAAGAATCACATTTGCACTTAGAAGAAAGAAGGATATTGGATTTGATGAGTTTCAGGCGTACTGGCGTGAGAAGCATGGACCGCTCGTGGCCAGTCACCGTACTAATCTGAAGATACGTCGATACGTTCAGGTACATACAATACAGAATCCGGATGAAGAAAGACCGGTAGGCGACAGGGGCAAGATGCAAAAGCCCTATGATGGTGTAGCAGAACTCTGGTTTGACTCACTTGAGGATATCAGAAATTCTGGCAGTGATGATGCGGCGATAAGCGCGAGTGCAGAGTTACTCGAAGATGAGAATCGCTTCATCGACTTATCACAATCTCCTGGCTGGCTGGCATATGAATGCCCGCAGATAAACCCGAGCCCCGAGAATCTTGTCGCCTCACCGGACAGTCCCTATGTCAAACTTTATTACCTGCTGAATCATCCTGAAAATCAGAAATTTGATGAGGTACAGCTATACTGGCGAATGAATCATGGACCCCTTGTCCGTCACTTCGGACAGGCACTCCAGATTATGCGTTATATTCAGGTACATCGTCTCGACGATGAATTTAATAAAACGTTCGCGGCATCGAGGGGTACCGTCATCCCGCCTTATTTCGGGCATGCAGAACTCTGGTACGACCAGCGACTGGGAGGAAATCAAACAGCGGAAGGCAAACTTGGCGCGAAGGCTCTCTATGAGGATGAGGCGAAATTTATCGACTTTACCCGTTCGACATCCTGGTTTGGCAAAGAGCATGTGTTTATCTGATTTGATCACCTGGCATGGCACAGCAGGTTAGGAGAGAGATGCCTCCAAACCCGACGTCATTCCCGAGAGGATTAGCTGATAGTTCAGAGTGAAATGATTAAATATCAAAAACATATCACTCTGGATGACCGGGGTTGATTTAAAAGTACCTATCAGTTCACGCAACCCTTGAAATAAAAGGCATTCATGCTCAGTATCGCGGGGTATCATTTTGCCCCATTTTTACAATTTGCATGGCTCGATAACGGATTAATTGATCTGGATCAATGCGTCTCGAATCAGTTAGACTGACCCTATCTGTGCAATATGAAACTTAATTTGTGTACAGTAGTATTGATTGGCCTAGTACCACCGGCACAAAAACACTCAGAAAAGAGGATAAGGGATGGAGTACTTAGAGGCGCTCGAAGCCAGCGGTTTCTCTATGTGGGTCAAGGAATCTTCGACGGCATACGTTGTTGTCCTGGCTTTTCATACGATCGGACTTACATTTCTTGTTGGCATTAGCAGTGCAGCTGCAATGCGAATACTGGGCGTCGGCCGCGGCATCCCGCTCGCAGCGATGCTGGATTTTTTCCCTCTCATGTACGTCGGACTTCTGATCAATGCCTTAACTGGTGCTGTGCTGATGTGTCTTTATCCGACCGATTATCTGGTCGATGACTTTACAATTTACATTAAATTAGTCGCGGTGATTTTCGCGCTGGTATTCCTCCAGAAAATCAAAAGGGGGATAGAGCAGGTCAGGGATAGCCAGGATGAATCTGCCTTGCCTGAGAGCGCAAAGAAGATGTCGATTGCTTTGATTTTCTTCTGGCTTGTAGCTGTTCTTGCCGGGCGTGTTGCTGCATATAGTTTGCCGACAAAACTGGAGACTGCAGGTGCTGTTATTGTCTTCCTGGGTCTGGCTGCGGTTGTTGGGTACCTGTTTGGGAATAAGCTGGGTTTAATAGATTCAGACGAACAGAGTTCCTGATGGAACCCATCCTTCAAAAGAAAAGGAACTAGTCCATGCTGGGATTACCTGAAACATTTCTTCAAATTACATTCGTAGAAGAACTCATTGGTGCCTACCGCTGGGTCTGGCCCTTGTGTGAGTTTTTACACTTTCTCGGCCTTGTGCTGTTGGTTGGTCTGATTACCATATTCGACATTCGCCTGCTTGGGGTGGCGAAACAAATACCGCTTGCACCTCTGCGTAAGTTACTACCCTGGGCGGTATTGGGATTTGTACTCTGTGTTTTCAGTGGACTCATTTTCGTTACCGGTTTATGGGCTAACGTCAAAACCCACCCGCTTGAGGCATTGGCCGTGGACCACTATCTTCAGATAAAACTTGTCTTTATTCTGCTTGCAGGAATTAATCTGGCGATGCTCTACGGTAGTGGTATGGCCAAGGCAACCGATAATCTGGGTGCAGGTGAAGACGCCCCCCAGTTTGCCAAAGTCATTGCGGGTTCTTCCTTATTCCTCTGGATCGGTGTTGTCTATTGGGGACGATTGATTCCCTGGGGACTATAACTCGCGATCGATGACTCAAATTAACCAAACACCTAAAGGAGATACGCATGTCTAAGGGCTGGCAAAATGTAACAATGATACTGGTCTTCGCTGCGGTCCTGTTTATTTTCGTTACATCTCAAATGATGTATTCATGATATTGGGTTGAAGGTTCGTAAAAGTCGATATCAGTTCGAAGAATTATGTTTTCATAATCCATTTCTTTCCTTCCGGAACGAGTGAACCAATCATTCTCCTGTAACGCAGTTGCCAGTATCGCAGACTTCAATTGAAGTCACCTGGCAGATCTTAAATATTCCGTGGGTGGTTCAGTGAGAAATTTCTCCAGAAACCGAATAGTCCTCGTTACTGTCTGTCTTCTCGCTGTGCTTGATCTGGGGCGATCAATATTTGCAAGGGTTGGCTATGCAGAGCCTGCGGAAAGCTGGCAAACGGCACCCTACGAAGCCCTGGCATGGCCCCCCGGGACAACAAATCAAGCAATCGAATCGCAAGGTAAGAAGGTCTATACAAAACACTGTGCCATCTGCCACGGCGTTAATGGCAGGGGAGATGGGCCCGCGGCGCCTTCGCTGATCCCTCGACCACGAGATTTCACCGTTGGTGAATTCAAGTACAAAACCACCCTACCTGGAGAAGATGCAAGCGATGCTGATCTAAGACACAGTATCGAGAATGGACTTGTTGCCAGCGCTATGCCGTATTGGAAGGATATCCTCAGCAGTGAAGATATTGGACATGTTATCGCCTACATCAGGGAATTTTCACTCTTCGGCCCTCCTGAGTCTTCACCGGTATCAATCCAGGTTATAAAACCCGTCGAAGCAGACGAAGCGAGTCTGGCCAGGGGCAGATCACTCTTCGAGAAGAGTTGCGCAGAATGCCATGAATCAGACGGCAGAGGCGATATAAGACCGTCGGAGAGAATGGATGATTATCCCGTGCCTACCCGAGACCTGACAGCACCCTGGACTTATCGTGGCGGATCCGATGTCACTGATATCTGGACCAGATTGTCATCAGGCATGAGGCCGGGGCCCATGCCGGACTTCGTCGATACGCTGACTGACAGAGATCGTTGGGATATCGCCAACTATGTCAGATCCCTGCATCGATTGGCACCGTGGGAACCCGGAGGTGTGTTAATAGGCCCGGGGTATCACGAAGATCTGATAAAGCGAGGTGATTATATAGTCCATACTGAAATGTGTGGTTTATGCCATACGCAGGTCAACAGAGACCTGATCTACAGTGGTGATGACTACTATCTTGCCGGTGGCATGGGAATACCGATCTATCCCCATGGTGTATATGTTAGTCGTAATCTGACACCTGATATCGAAACAGGCATTGGGTCCTGGTCGGTTGAAGAAGTTGCCAATGCCATCAGAAATGGCAGAACACCGGATCGATTACTTTTCTTCTTCGGTATGCCCTGGATGTATCTGCATAATCTTAGCCAGGAGGATGCTCTGGCGGTTGCAAGTTTCCTGAAATCCAGGGAACCGGTTACCAATCGCATACCAATGCCTCTTCGTTATGGTTTCGTCGAAACCGTCGTTGCCAAGATTAGTTACTCCTCAGGATTTCCGCCCATGGGAAATCCGACGAAATTGACCTATAAAGCGGGTAATTATGGTGAGACAGAGCCTGAAGGTCCGGTCCGCGAATGGCCGCAGACTTTCCTGATACACAGTCAACTGGGCATTCTGGTTCTGGCGGTACTCGCTTATTTTATTCTTGGGCGTCCATCCGGCTCGCAGATAGGACGAACCAGGGGACTGCTCATTACCGCTTCATCATGGAGCTGTATCGCCCTGGTCTCCTTTCTGTGCTGGGTGATGTATCAGACGCCTGTGCTCGCCATTATTCCACCGGCGGAGATTTCCAAAGGTGCCTCAGGTGGTATACCGGCGGTAGACGAGAGCAAACTGGCGAATGTTGAGATGATTAATATGGCTCATCGAGGTCGCTATCTGTATACAGTGACCTCTTGTGCTTTCTGCCACGGCAACGATGGCAGCGGCGGATTGAAAATCAGCATGCAGTCCTTCGGTAGTCTGTGGGTTCGTAACATCACTCCCCATGAGGCTACCGGAATAGGTAGTTGGCAGGATGAAGAGATCGCAAGGGCGATTCGAAGCGGTGTATCAAAAAGCGGAAACGCTTTACATTGGCAGGGAATGATCTGGGATCATCTTTCCAATCTTGATGAAGAGGATGTTCGATCACTTATTGTTTACCTGAGAAATATGCCTGCCATTGAAAACAGCGTGCCCGAACCGACAGCACCGTCGCCTGACGACTGCGTTGAGTATACGTTTTTTCTGGTCGAAGATGATCGACCTGGTTGCGATGGGTGATGCCAGTTTGAGACCGTCTGATCCTGCATTTCTGCAGGATCATGATCTGTACTTTTATGTGACCTTTTACCGGCTTATTTAATTATTGACTGGTAAGTAAGTACTTTAAACTCAGTCCCCAGTCGCGTTCGATGGGGAATACTCTGCACCATGAACAAGCCAATCAGTTGTTCCTGGGGATCTATCCAGAATCGTGTACCGGCAGCACCGCCCCAGTTGTATTCCCCGGCAGAACCCAGTTCACCCACATCTCCCTGATTCAGTGCAACCGCAAAACCAAGTCCGAATCCAACGCCGTTTCTGCCGAAACCCATCGGCAACTCTCCCAGGTGATTTGTGGTCATCAGCTCTACACTCTTGGGGGACAATATCCGTTCACCGTCCAGTTCACCGCCATTCAACAGCATTTGGCTGAATCGCATATAGTCGGCTGCAGTCGAAACAAGACCGCCACCGCCACCTTCGAAAGTAGCACCTTCTTCGTAGCCTGCACTTGCTCTTTCACCGGCTGGTACAAGATTGCTGGTCTTATTTCTGTTGAGGAATAGTTCGCTTCCCTCGGCCGTGCCTTCAGGGGAATAGAGTTGTGCAAACCTGGGTTTCTTGTCTGACGATACGGTAAAACTGGTATCCTTCATGTCGAGTGGCTGGAAGAGCCTTGTTTCGAGGAATTCGCCGAAACTCATCCCTGAGAGAACTTCAACCAGTCTTCCCTGAACGTCTACAGAAACGCTGTAGTGCCACTTTGTGCCAGGCTCATATTGGAGGGGAATCTTACCAAGTTCAGTGACGAATTCTTTTAGATCCTTGTTCCCAAGAATGCCATTTTCGCGATACTGCTTGTCTACCTCGGTATTGCCGAAAAATCCGTAGGTAAACCCGGCGGTATGACGCATGAGATCACGAACTGTCGGTTGTCGTTTTGGCTTCCGAGTCTGACCTATTTTGGACTCATCTCCCGAACCAATTGTGCGGCTGGTCGTGCCATCGGACGCAACACTGGTACCACCATCTGCTGTAGAAACCGCTACCTGAAGATTCGCCAGCTCTGGAATATATTTACTAACGGGATCATTCAGAAAGAGTCGTCCTTCCTCATAGAGGATCATGAGGGCAACACTGGTAATGGGTTTCGACATGGAGTAGATACGAAAGATCGCATCTTCTGTCATAGGTTTGTTTGCTTCACGATCAGCCAGTCCATAGGTTTTGTTGTAGACGATCTTGCCATTTCGGGCGATCATACCGAGCCCGCCAACCATGACGCCATCATCGACTGCCTGATTCATATGGTTGGTGATCCGGTCCAGTCTGTCCTGAGACATACCTTCTCTGCCGGGACTGCCTGCCCGCAAATCTTTGGCAGAAGCACCTGCAATGAATATCGACGCAAGAATGAAGGAAATAGCGAATTTAACAATCGAAGAATTTAATTTTTGCATACTGAAGCCCGTTTCGATGTTTTGCAGAAGATGTCAGGGTATCGCACCATCATCCTGATTACTAATTGATTTGAGAATGAAAGATTGTTGCTACAACCGCACACCTTTTTCTGACTGGTAGACGATCTGATCATTTACAGTGTCCCGGTGGACAATATTCTGTCGCTCAAGGTAAATCACGTGTGCGATCGCTTCTCCCGTTGCGAACCACCGCTGCATTACCGGGAATTCCTCCCATGAATTTGCTCTGATGGACCAGGTCATCTGAGATGCAATATCGTAAGCATTCATGTTGCGTTCTTCCAGAATGTCCAGAATCTCATTAGCTCTTTCGCGATGATGTTCAATCAGATCGGCTATTCTTCCATGGCAATCATCTATCATGCTCCTGTGGCCCGGGAGGCACTTATCGATTTCGAATGCATCAACCTTTTTTAGACTGGTGATGTAGTCAGCGAGCGGATCACCCTCGTCTGACCAGGAAGCGATATTAGGCGTGATATCACCCAGTACATGATCTCCGGATATGAAGAGTTTTTTCTCCCTGTCATAAAGACAGATATGGCCGTCTGTATGACCCGGCGTATCAATTACTTCCAGGTGATAGTCACCGACATCAAAGAAGTCACCTTCTCTGAGATCAATATAGTCAACAGTTTTTGCAGAACTGTATTTGAAACCGGGATGGTTTTGCATGGATGCTTCAAGATCAGAATCTGGGAATCCGCTTTTTTTGGCATAGCCACCCATGAAGCCATCTTTTGACCAGGTATTTTTACCTTCCCTGAAAGACGGGGTATCGCTCACTCCCATATAAGCCTTGGATTGATTCGTCATCAAAGTTGAGATCAGACCCTGGTGGTCAGCATGTAAGTGAGTCGCGATAAAATCTGTTTTCTTGAGATCAACCTGCAGTTCACCCAGACCTTCGTCCATGGCTTCCTTGCATTCAGGTCGATTCATACCGGTATCAATGATCAGGTTACGATCATTCGATGTAAGAATGTATGAGTTTATTTCCTTGAGGGGATTACCAGGGAGCGGTACAACGATTCGATAAAGATTAGGTGCGATCTGCTCTGGCATTACTGCTATTCCTCAAAATTGAGTCTTGAAAAATGAGTCTTGATAGTACCATTGGGTGAGGTTCGTTGGCCAACAGCACGCCAGGTACAGGCTCTGGCTGTGTTCGATTGGATCAGCGGATCAAATTCATGAAATTGTGCAGTCGTCGGTATAAGCTGGATGATTTACCGGGGAGGAGGGCGAGATGAATCTGGGTGTTCTGCTTGGTCTTATTGAAGGAACTGATCCAAAAGCGATTACAGAGCAGGCGAGAGAGATTGAATCTGAAGGGTATTCGAGTATCTGGTCGGCTCATGCGATGGGCAGGGGGTTTATGATGTCTGACCCCTTTGTCGCTTTGTCAGCAGCAGCAGCGGTCACTGAAACAGTTGATATTGGTACAGCCATTCTCCAGTTGCCGCTCTATAATCCGACTGATATTGCATTGAAATCCTGGGCTCTTTCTCAAATATCTGGCGGGCGCTTCATCCTTGGCGTTGGTGCAGGTTCGACGAGTAATGACTATGAGATCCACAACGCTGATTTCTCCAACAGGTTTCAAACGTTTGAAGATCATCTCCATCAGCTAAGGCGAATATTCGGTGATCATTCTGCAAATGGGATTGATCTCAATCCCTGGGCTGTTGTTCGCAAGGGCGCACCGATTTATTTCGGAACCTGGGGTAAGAACGTCGTCAGGGCAGCGGAAGAATTTGACGGATGGATAGCCTCAGGCATGCATCGGTCGGTGGAGCAGGTGGTGTCGGCGATAAAGTCTTATCGTGATTCTGGTGGTGGCCGAGCCATCGTGTCGACGATTCAATTGGCGAAAGGGCAGGATCTTGGAGAATTACGCGAGAAGTTAATTCGCTATGAGGAGGCAGGGTTTGATGACGCGGTTGTCATGTTTCTACCAGGTGGACCTGGGTTGCAGGAAGTTCGTGGTCTTATTGAATAGACTGCCTTTGTTTAACCCTTGAGATCAAGTAGTGCAATCATTTCCAATCCGGCGCGGATATTTGCTCTTGCTGCACCTTCTGCAGCGACACGTACTCTGTTGGCGCCAATGATGCCTCCCTCAAAAACACCGCCGGTATAAGTCGAGTGGATCTTTTCAGTGAGTATCCTGCCATTTGATTCGTGAGAGAGTTCCCATACAGCATTCATATCAACCGTCATGTTAAGTGCAAATGAGGGAGCTTCAACTCTGATGATCCTGATGTTTAACAAAAAGGGTTTGTTGCTGTCGGTACCAAGATCGGAAAAAAGATTGTTGGCAACAATTTCGTCGACGAGAGCCTGCTCAAAGTACGCGGGCTGGATTCCTGCAGATGCACCGCGGACGGTAAGTGCAATCGGAATGGGATGTTCAGATGCGCCTTTTGATTTTATCTCGGGATTCATGACCTCTTTTGATGACGTCATCGCACTTAACATCAGCACAGCGCCGATGATGACCGCTAAAACCAGCGGACGAGGTGCATTGGAATAATCAAAATAACTCATGATCTGTCTCCCAAAAAGAGGTTTGTGTTGAATCTAGAATCAGTAATCCCAAGAAGGATCTGCTCATTCAATCGGGTATTTGGAAGGGAATACTAATCTGCTACTGATTAAAAAAAAAGAGGCCTTGCAGATCTTCAACATGGTTGAGTCACTGCAAGGCCTTTCCTCAAGTCAACAATAGATTGGAGACTTGGCTCCTGCTAGCCACCTTTCGATGGATCTACCTGAGCTGCCCAATCTCGCTCGTATACAGTCCATTCGCCTTCTTCGACGTCTTCTTCTTTCTTGCGAAGCTGCCCGCCTCTGGAAAGAATGAACCACATCAGAGGTAGCAGACCACCCCAGATGAAGACCAGACCGCCGATAGTTCTGGCTGATGTCAGATATACGAATACAGGTCCTGTAACAACTTCCTGTGATCGTGCGTACCAGGTACCTTCTGAGAACGCCATATATGTCTGGTAGAGTCCTACCCAGAACAGATCAAGGAACATCATCATTGCGAGACCGATATTAAGTGACCAGAATGAGGTCTTAACCAGTTTCGCGTTCCACGCTGACTTGTGGAACAGATGTTGACAACAGAACAGCATGCCACCCAGTGCAATATTACCTTTCACACCAAACATGGCTGCGTGAGCGTGGTTACCTGTGAGGTAAGTTGCGTGCTCATAGTAGTTAACAATAGGCAGGTTAATCAGCGAACCGAATACACCGGCGCCGAATATGTTCCAGAAGTTCACACCAAGGATGAATAACCAGACGCCTTCCATAACGAAGGTCTGTTTTCCTTCAACCCGGTTCTTCTGTGCGGTATGTCCTTCTTCTCGCATCTGCCAGGCATCCAATGTCAATAAGAGCAGAGGCAGTACCTGTAGTGTAGAGAAGACACTACCGAGTGCGATAATGCCAGTCGGCTTCGCAATCCAGTAGAAGTTATGGGAGATACCAATTGTCGCTGTGATAAGGAATAACATTACAGCGAGGAAGATTACCCTTTCTGCCATCAGACGGGTGATAAGACCCATTTGAACAAGCATGTATCCGATGATAACTGTGGTGAAGACCTCGAAGGTAACCTCAACCCACATGTGTACAACCATCCAGCGCCAGTAGTCAGAGATGGCGAAGTTCATTTCCGGTTGAATCAACAGTCCGAAGAACAGGAAAGCAACCATGATGCCACTGCCGTACAGAAGCCAGGAAGGAACTGACCACATATTCTTCGCTGTCAGCCAGGGCTGAACACCGCGATATATGATGAGAATCCAGAGGGCAAATGCACCGAGGAGTGTGAACTGGAAGAATCTGCCTAGTTCCATGAACTCCCAACCCTGGCTACCGAACCAGTAAGCCATGCTGCCAGTGATAATACCAGTCTGGCCGAGGTAGATGCCGAACAGAGCACCAGCACCTGTGATAACGCAGAGCGCGAATAGAATATCAATCAGCGTCTTTTGTCCTGGTGGAACTTTGGAAATTCTTGGCAGGAAGAAAATTGTATAGCCAACCCAGCACATGAAGAACCAGAAAATCTGTAACAGCGTGTGATAGCTACGAGCTACTGGGAATGGAATTATCTCATTGAGCGACATCCCGAAGGGTCTGACAAAGTCAGTAGCAATGATGATACCTGCGATAATCTGAACGCCGAATACGATGATCGCAAGCACGAAGAACTTATATGTAGCTCTCTGTGTTGGACGAACATGTTCATTCTCAAGGTCATAGGTAGTGAGTGACTGCTGCTCATAGCTTGCTCCGTCACCGCCTTCGAATACATCACCAGGCTGATCCTTCATCTGACCATAAACATAAAGCACAAGGCCGATACCACAAATCAGAGCGAAGATAGAAAATACACTCCACATAAAGGTTGCATCAGTGGGCGTATTACCAGCAGCTTTATCGCCGGGCCAGTTGTGAGTATAGCTGTATTCTTCACCTGGTCTGTTGGCTCCGGAAACCCAACCTCCCCAGAAGAAGAATGCAGTTAGATCACGAAGCTGTTCGGGGTCTGAAATATATCCTGCAGGATCAAACGCCTCTGAATAACTGGCGTCTGTAAACATTCGTGTATAGTGCTCATTCAACTCATTGAAGGCGAAAATCTGGGCATCGTTAATACGAATTAGCCCATCGTCCTCACTATAAGTATTGGTATGAATCTCACGAATAACTCTCGCAGCGATTGCATCCGCGTCATACTGGGATAAAGTGCCGCCACCCAGTTGTTGCGCGTAGTATTTTCGCATACTCATAACGGTTCGGTGCAGAGCGTCAGCCGTAAAGTCCGGCCCCCGTTCACCACCATCACCCCAGAAGGAGCCCCAGCTCATCAGACCTCTGAGATGAAATACTTCTTCACCCCGCTTGATCTGCTCACGGCTGATAATAGTTTCTCCATTTGAAGCGCGATAGTCTTCTAGTGGAGGTGCTCCAGTATACGTCGCACCACCGAGATAAATTAACCCGGCAATGCTGATCGCGGACACAAGCGCAAATAGCGCGGTCCAGTTTCTCTTGTTCATTAATGTAATTGCCAGATTCTGGCTACTCATTTCTTGCTCCTCTTAATCGATTTGCGGTGTTACAGATACTTTAATGGCTCCCCAAAAACTGCAGAGCCTTCTTTGATAACCCAGTCATTCTAATGGTAAGTAAAGCTACTTCGCGTCGGCCGATTGACCTACACAACGAAATTTTTTTTAAGTCATTGAAAAAATAGAAAATGAAGCGATAAAACAGGCAGAAGGCAGTGGTCGGAAGACGAAATATGCTCATTCGATGTAACCCAGACGGAAACCTTCCGCAACAACTGCTGCCCGGGTATTAACTGACAGTTTCCCGCGCATTCTCTCTATGTGAGTTTTGACTGTAGATTCATTTACGCCCAGGAGATCCGCTACAGTAGGAGTGGTTTCTCCATTAGCCAGCAGAAGCAAAATCTCTTTTTCCCGCGGAGACAATGCCTGTATCTGTGCATTGGTTTTGCCGTCTCCGGACGCAAGCATACAGATTACAATACCGTTGGCAGGTACACAGGAGAGATGATTTCGCTTGCCACCCATGATGAACTGGGTCTGCTGGGAACAATCCATCCCTTTGGCAAGTAGTTCCATGACGCAACCATGCTGGCACGGCATGCGCTCATCTTCTTCTTTAAGCTGGCCGACGAAGTCCCAGCAGAATTTACCGGTACCAGAGCCCAGCATCCGACGTGCAGATCTGTTCTGGGCAATTACCTTTCCATCGCCACCAGCTACAACTATTGGTCGTGTATCATCGAACATCGGTTATACTCCGGGTGCCTGATCTTTTTGTTTTGTTGTTCATTATCTAAAGTCTAAATTTCCCGAATATCAGGGGATTTGGCTTATTAATTTGCATGTTATGCCCTTTTTATGTGCATTTTCTTGCTTCAGATCAAATCTTGGTGAAACCCAAGCCCTATTTGTTGTACATTTCTGAAATTGGCTCCTTTTGTCGGATTCCTTACTCCACCTGTCTTTTGTATTATCAATTGATTGATTGATCTGCAGTTGAAGACATTTGCCTTTCCCTGGCGCCAATTCGGGCGGTTAGATTGAGGATCACGATTGTGGCGGACCCTGGAGGGTCATTTTTAGGGGCCTGTGGGGGTACAGTCTGTCAGGCTTGAATTAAGGGAAAGATCGGACAGTAGTTGAATCTGGTAATCAAAGAGACGGAAGTAAGATGAGTAGTGGTGTTTTCTCGTGGTTAAAGTCCCAGTTCAAGGGGAAGCAGGCTGATGGGCCGTTTGAATTGAACTATGACAATGGGCAATTAAAATGTAGAGGCACCTATCTGAACGGGCAATATGAAGGGCCCTATGAAGCGTATTTCGAAAACGGCCAGTTAGAGTCCAGGGGAAACTTCAAAGAAGGCCTGGAAGATGGAGACTGGGAAAGCTTCAGCGAAAAGGGAACGCAGAAGTTCAAAGGGCATTATATAGACGGCAAGCTGGATGGTCTGCAGAGGTGGTTTCATGCCAATGGCCAACTTCGGGAAAGTCAGCAGTTCGAGACCGGGACTAAAAATGGTCAGTGGGAATTATTCCACGAGAATGGACAGCCAAGATCGGAAGGTACATTCAAAGATGGTAGTCGTGAAGGTCCTTTCGAAGTCCACTTTTCAAATGCGCAGTTGAGATCCAGAGGATCTCACAAGAGCGATAAACGAAATGGTATCTATGAGTCGTATCACGAAAATGGAAATCCCGAGTCAAAAGGTAAGTTCGCTGATGGCAGGAAGGTTGGACCATGGGAGAGATTTCACAGCAATGGCCAACTGGCGGAAAGAGTGTCCTATGAGAATGACAGAGCCACAGGCGCGCAAGAGTGCTTTCATGAAAATGGGCAATTGAAGTCGAAGGGAAACCTGCAGAACGGTAGACTCGAAGGTCCATTTGAGAAGTATTTTGAGAGCGGAAAGCTCGAGGTAGACGAAAACTACAAAGGGGGAAAGCAGCATGGACCCTATGAGTCTTACTACGAGAATGGGCAGTTGAACACCAGGGGACATTTCTTAAATGGCGCACTCGATGGTCTGTTTGAGTTTTTCCATGAAGACGGCCAGTTGAAGGAGAAGATGACCTACAAAAACGGAATCCGGCAATAACATGCGTAGTCAACTTCGTCAGAGGATCTGGCTTGGCGCGATGGAGGAGCCCGGGGATGTACCCTCATGTTGAACCTTTATAGCGGATTGAAAGCCATAGTTCAGTCACTGTTCACAAGACCTGATGGGCAGGTTGAATATTTTCGTGACAATGGCGAACTGGAATACAGAGGGGCGTACAAAAAAGGCAGGGAAGAAGGCCCCTGGAAGATGTACTACGAAAATGGCCAGCTCGAATTCAGAGGGAACTACGAGAAGGGGCTTAGAGATGGCGCCTGGGAGTTGTTCTACCCCAACGGTCAGCTTAAGGTGAAGGGAGCCTCTTTAGCCGGTGCACCTCATGGAGACTTTGAGAGGTACTATGAGAACGGACAACTGGCACAAAGAGCGAGTTATATTAACGGTCTGCTGGATGGCCCGCTTGAAAATTTCCATAGAAATGGAAAACCAAAGATGGTCGGTAATTACAAGGAAGATTCAAGGGTGGGGTACTGGAGTTACTTCTATGATACAGGCCAGATAAGAAAGTGCGGCATGTACCGAGGCAGTCAAAAATCAGGCGTCTGGAAGTTCTATGCCGGGGATGGTTGCCTTGGTGAAACCAGGAATTTCGGCTGAATATAATCACTGAACATGGATTATCTGGTCATGCCCGGCCGGGTGTCAGTTAATCACCAGCGTTCGAGCAGTTTTAATTTGTCGGGGACGTCTTCCCACTCTTCCACATCTGGTGGTGGTGATTTCTGATCGGTGATATTTGGCCAGATCACTGACAGTTCAGCATTCAGGCGAAGGAATATCTGCTGATCAGGTTTGATATTTCTGCCTTCTATGATCGCATCAGTCGGACATCCCCTCGCGCAGATTCCACAGTCAATGCACTCTCGCGGGTTGATCACGAGAAAGTTTGGACCTTCGTAGAAACAATCTACAGGGCAGACTTCAACGCAGGTAGTATGCTTGCAGTTGATGCAGTTTTCGGTGACAACAAAAGCCATTTACCAGCTCACATTCCGGTTTCTCATAATGGCTAATCTTTCATGGAATTGCTGTCGTCGATGAAGAACTTCCTCGACTTGTCTCCGACGTGTGCAAGAAAAATCAATATAAGCAATACGGCGGTAATCATATGTGCCTGATGAAACAGACCAGATAGGTTTTTGTTTTCAGCAGCGATCGCTGAATAATTAATGAAGCCATATGCGAGCACTTCATAATCAATGAACAATGCCTGAATGAAACCCAAAACCGGCTGTAACAGAAGTAAAGGGTAGAAAAACCATTGCATCAGCATTGATGGTCTTTTCCGCCAGCCAGCGGGCGCATAGAGGTTATTGGAACTGCGCCACCACCATCGAAATACCATCAGAAGAAATACAGTTGTGCCCAGTCCTGAGTGAATCATTATGACGACTTTCTTGTCTTCCAGGTCAAAATCACCAGTGCGCCACCCTGACATTAGTAGCAGCAGAACAATTAGAGCAACTAACCAGTGCAGCATCTTTGCAATGTTATATTGAGATCGTTTACTTGAAGGTGGCATTAGCTGATTTCCGATAATCGACGATATGATTTGATGGCACAAGTAGAATTAAACCATATCAAAGATTGATGATTGATAAAACTTCTCACATTCTTTCCCTCGTGGTCCAGTTTCCATTTGCGTCTTTGTAGAAATAGAGATAAAGATTTTCAGGTTCGGATTCTTCTTCGCCTATTGTGGTTTTGATCAGACATGCAATGGTATAAACAAGTGTTTTATCAGGAATGCCTCTAGTATTTTTGCTTTCACCGACCCCTTTTCTGCCTATTTCCAAGACGGATATCACAGGCTCGTCCGCTAGCTCATTGCCAGCCGCTAAGTTGGTGCTCGCAAGGGTCTTCTTCATTTCACTTGCGCAAATTGAGCGAACAGTGTCTTCAGGCGGCTCGTGTCTTGCGCATGAAGAAAGGACGATAACTATGCCACCTGAAACCGCTATAAAAACAAGCGGCCTTATGACATTTTTCACTGAATCAAGACTAATGATAGGGTGTGCCTTTGTATGTGATTGCAATCATTGTACTTGGTAAAACCAAACAGTGCACATGATCGAAATCAACACAGTCATCAACAAATTGGTTTACTTTACATCCTGATAATCGGCCTGATAATTGATCCATGTCGTTAAACAGAATCCGGGTTTAGGGTAGGCTGCTGATTTAAGTTTTTGTGTGGAGAGGTAGCATGAGTACCATTTTTGATTATATGGCAAAGACGCATGTGCAATGTGATGAATTATTTGCCAAAGCCGAGAATTTGGCTGCTGAATCTAAATGGTCTGAACTCAGCGCTGCATTCAAGGCCGTTGTCGACGAAATCGAAAGACACTTGAAGCGGGAGGAGAACGTTTTGTTTCCTGCAGCAGAAAGGGTAATGGGCTCATCCGGCGGGCCAACCCAGGTAATGAGAATGGAACACGGACAGATGAGAGACCTGATCGAGAGTTTGTCCAAAGTGGCTGCGCTTGAAGACAAAGACGAATTCCTTGGCGAAGCAGAAACTTTACTCGTTTTAATGCAGCAGCATAATATGAAGGAGGAGCAGATTCTCTATCCAATGATAGATCGGATGTTGGGTGAGCAATCAGATAATTATATCAGTGCAATGGAGGAGATTTGATCGACAGTCATTCTGACTACCTTGATGTCAGTGATTTCCCTGCACCTGAACCCCTGCAAATGGCTTTGGATGCTGTTGGCAAACTCGATCCGGGTAAGTTTCTCCATTTCCATCACAGACGTTTTCCACGGCTGCTGTTTGAACGATTGGAAAAAAGAGGATTTGGTTATGACATTCGTCGCGGGCCAAATGATAGCTGTAACGTATTTATCTGGAAAAACGAAGACAGTGAGGCGCGCAGGAGAGCAATTGCATCAGCCACAGAATACCCGGCATGGAAAGAGTAGGTGTGGAAATAATAGCCGTGGAAAGTACAAGCCTGGCGGAAAGTGTAGAAGTATGAACCCGTTGCAATGAATAGATCCTCACTCTCCCTGGAGCAGACCCCACCTCTATCTGTACCTTTGATCTATATGCTGACTGCACCTTTCTTCCCCGTATTGGTGTCGATTGTCAACAGATGGGACCCGGCAATGATAGCTGTTACACATCTACTTACCCTTGGCTTTATCACGATGGTTATGGTGGGGGCCCTGCAACAATTATTACCTGTACTTGCGGGCGTACAGATACAAAGTCCTGTCGCCTTTAGCAGGATCGTCTATGCAGGTCTGCTTTCAGGTACTGTAATCATGTCTGTCGGATTTCTGCAGATAACACCCTTATTGATAGGAATAGGGGCTGTGATGCTGGGATTGTCTTTTCTCTGGCTGATTTTGAACCTGATAACCAGTCTCTTGAAATCAGAAGCCAATTCGGGGGTAACTCTGGGTATGAAGCTTGCGATTGTTTCGTTTCTGCTAACGCTCACCCTGGGGCTTTACCTTGCCGCAGGATATTCCTTGCCTGAGGTGTCATTGCAACGATCGTTTACCTCTCTGCATATCAGATGGGGCTTGTTTGGATGGATTGGCATATTGGTTTTTACGATTTCTTATCAGGTTGTACCAATGTTCCAGGTCACCCCGAAATATCCCGGTGCAATGATCAGGTGGTTGGCAGTTGCCGTGATTTTGAGTCTGGTATCGATCAGCCTTGTTGAATCGTTTGCACTGTTTTCTGTAAATGCATCAAATGCGGTCGTGCTTGCATTTGAAGCTATTCTACTTGGAGGATTCGCGTCATATGCGCTTACTACGATAATGCTTCAACAGCAGCGTAGAAGGAAGGTCCCTGATGTCACAATGGATTTTTGGAGATTCGGTCTTTTATGTCTATTGCTCGCACTCACAATAATGGCACTTTCAAGAACCGGGCAGATCTCACATCCGAGAATAGACCTGGTTCTGGGTTCGCTGATGATCGTGGGGTTTACCATGTCTCTGATCACAGGCATGTTGTACAAAATAATCCCCTTTCTGGTCTGGTTGCATATGACCCAAACCATTGAGATGAGCAACAGGTGGGAATTGAAAATTCCGAATATGAAAAAAATCGTTTCGGATAAGAATGCCCGCAATCAGTTTCGAATGCATATGCTGGCAGTAGGGTTGATGCTGGTAGCGTTGTTCGTGGCTGATCTGGTGCGATTTGCTGCAACGGTTTTTATGATATCTAATCTATATCTGGCTTTTAACCTTATAAGCGGTGCACTCGTTTTTCGTCGCTTTGTCCGAATGTGATGGATATGCTGTAACACAGACCTCCTGCCCTCAGCATAAACTGATCTATACCTTGGTGAAACTGTTAGGTAGAGGGTGTCTGGAAAGACTCCATGAAAGCACTACTACCAAAAAAGAAATGCTTGAATTCAAGTGGCGATAAAGTGTGCCGGTTTCTATTGATGGATGTGACGTCGAATTGTATCGGCCATTAGCTTTGAATTGGTCCCATGCCTGAACATCACCCTCAGCTTTCGGTTTGGGTCTACCAGATAGGTGAACGCCGAATGATTCATGGAGTAAGCAGAACCCGTTATTTCAGCTTTGTATGTGGAAGATACGTCAACGCCAAACTGATTAGCTGCTGCCAGGGTTTGCTCTCTGGTTCCTGTTAATCCAATCAAACGTGGATGAAAGTTCTTTATATAACCTGCAAGGTGATCTTTGGTATCCCGCATCGGATCAAAGGTAATAAATATAGGTTGAACTTTGTCTCCCTCCCGGGCCATCAGATCGATTGCATTACCCATGATCGAAAGGTCAGTCGGGCATACATCAGGACAATAACTGTAGCCGAAATAAATTAACAGGAAACTGTCTTTGAAATCTTTCTCAGTTACAGTCCTGCCTGCATGGGAGACGAGTCTGAAAGGTCCGCCGGTAACCTGTCTGGCATCTGACTGAGGAAAGTCCGAAACAGGCGGGATGATAGTTGAATCAGTAATCTTCTCATTGGGCAGTGCGAGTGGCGAAATCATGATATTGAAAATCGCGGATATGCCAATCAGCCGAAGCCTGTAGATGTTCTGTTTGGTAGTCATATTATGTACTGTATTTTAAGTCTTTAATCGGTCCCCGGCGAGTATTTCTTAGTTGATTTCTGCTATCATTCAAGGTGAAGATACAGCACTATTTATTCGTCTTTCTTCCCTGAAAGTCAGCGATAATAGCAGCCTTAATCCAATCAGTTGATCCCCCCGAAAGATCACGATGAATGAGTCGGTGGGGAAAAATATGCTCTTAGAAAATTAGGTAATATTGAATTGATGACAAAGTTAATAACTGGAGCAATAGCCTGCGTATTATTCTCTGTATCGGTTGCCGCATACGCTGGAAAAGCAGAAACTGAAAAGATGGTAAAAACGATTTGTGCGCCCTGTCATGGCGTTGATGGAATCAGCCTGGTACTTGCATATCCGCATCTAGCTGGCCAACAGAAGAAGTATATGATTGATCAGCTTAAGGCATTCAGGAGTGGGGAGCGCAAGAGCCCCAAATTAATGAACCCGATTGCTGAAAAACTGACAGATGCACAGATCAAGGATCTGGCGAAATACTTTTCGAAGCTAAGCAGTTGCAAAGATAGTTGTGGCGCGCGCGACGCAAATTAACAGTCAGGTAGCCTGTCGAAATCCAGCGTCAAAATATTATCTGTTCTGTTTGATAATCCTGTGCGTGAATTCAGTGAAAGGGAACAACGCATCAGAAATAGACATATCTTCTGTCGCCCGGCAATCTGAAAAAACCACACTAACTGATTCCTCTGACGCGGACATGCCTTTGAAGCCTTTATCTGGCAGAACCGTCTATAAGCGTATCTGCATGGCTTGTCATACTTTGAGTGTATTCGGTGCCCCGAAACTTGGAGACATCAATGCCTGGTCCGGCAGAATTGCAAAGGGGAAAGACATACTGTACAAAAATGCGCTTCACGGGATCAGGGAGATGCCCCCCCGTGGTTATTGTCAGTTCTGTTCAGATAACGAAATCAGGTCTGCTGTAGACTATATGCTGGAAAAGGCGACTCCAAGATCCAAAAAGTCAAATTTTAGAACAGCGGATGAGTTTTGAATTTATCTTCACCATATCTTTTTGAACCTTTCCCTGCATTGCCGAAAAGTTTCCAGGAACCTTCTTTGGTAAGAATATGCCTCTGTCGATCCCAGCTATCGATAGTTACGAATGTATCCTCCCCTTTTGGTATTCCCGATAGCAACCCATTACATTCTGTCACCGCGATTTGATTTGTCTCAGTGTCTTGATAGGTAAGAAGTCTCATGGAATGTCTTGCCGAGAGATTGTCAAAATTATCAAAAATCTTTTGCCAGATTTCTCTTGCTGAATCCCGGTTCTGGCCATTCAGATTTGTATACCTCGACGAATAGAGGGACATAAGTGCGTCGATATCCTCGCTTTCGATTGCTCTTTCAGCGTGATGGAAGAAATTGACTATTCCTTTGAATTCCTCTTCGCCGGTCTTTTTAACGGCGTCCTGATGCAGGCGCATCGAATAGTGTTCTGAGAAATCACCTTCGTTTTCAGCAGCTTCGGCCATGGAGTCTTCAGGAAGAATAACAACACCGATCACTAACAGGAAAGTACCAATCAAAGAAGGCAAATACCTTCGTGGACTATAAGAGTCTAACTGAGACATAAATTAACTCCGGTCATTCTTCTGGTCATCATTTATCTCGGATAGGACGGAGGTGGCTGAATTTGCTGCCATCCTCTACCCGATAGTGCGAGCAGGAAAGAGAGCAGATCATCTCTTTCCCGGGAGGTTAAATTCAGTAGTTTTACGGGAAGGGGCTTCGTATCATCACCACTACTATATCTTTCCAACGTTTCTTCAAGTGTAAGATCCGGTCTTACCATTTCCGGATCGAGATATGGATTTTGAATTGCGCCATCATTGTAATACTCGATTACCTCCTCTAGTGTGTAGAAGCGACCATCATGCATATAAGGTGCTGTTGCATCTGTATCCCTTAGTGAAGGTGTTTTAAACGCGCCTCTGTCGCTGTCAACTCCGGTAGCCATGAATCTACCCATATCTACAACGCGTTTATCCCAGCCAATGCCAATATTGTGGAATTTCTCATCAGTGAAGTTCCATCCGGAATGACATTGATTGCAACGGGCTTTTCCGTCGAATAGCTCAAGTCCCCTCTTCTCTTTTTTGGATAATGCAGACTCATCCCCCGCCTGATACCTGTCCCATTTGGAATCTCCCGAGAGAATTGTTCGTTCGAAAGAGGCAATCGCTTTTGTCATGGTGTCAATATTTACGCTCTCGCCAAAGGCCTCGTCGAATAACTGCTGATAACCTTTGATTGCGCCAATTTTTGCGACTACTGCATCGAGGGAGGGCATGCCCATTTCGAGTGGATTGACTATTGGTCCCTTTGCCTGTTCTTCAAGCGAACCAAGTCTGCCATCCCACATCTGGGTCGAATTTGAAACCCTGTTGATAATACTTGGTGAGTTTCTTGGACCCTGCCTGCCTTCGATTCCTACAGCAACGATTTTTCCGTCCGAAAATCCAGTGGCTGGTGAATGGCAGGAAGCGCAGGCAGTGGTATTGTCAATTGATAATCGTTTGTCAAAGAACAGCAGCCGACCCAGTTCAATTTTTAGTTCTGTCATCGGATTGTCATCAGGAATGTGAATATTTGTGCTGTCCAGACCGAGCGGCAGCGATTGCGTATTGTGCTCGGGACCCGGTACCGGGCTGTCTACTGCGCATGAAGCGAGGAGAACAACTGAGATGATGGCAAGGACTAAATTTGTCTGTAAGCCAGGCATATCCGTATGCCTTTCGATGATGTTTGAAATCATGATCATAATGTCACCTTTCATCCACCGGTATTCCATTGACCTCCGAATTTTCGGAGATAAGGCTGGCACCTACAACTTCAAATAATTCAATTTCGAAGATCAATATGGCATTGGGTTCAATTGATAGCCGTTCGTTCTCAAGGTTTGGTTGGCCTGCTCGTCCGTAGCCCAGATGGGGCGGTACGAATAGCCTCAACTTGGCACCCTCAGGCATTAAAGTCAAACCTTCAATTATCCCGGGTAATACCTGGGCTGTAAGGGTGAATTCAGAAACATCGCCGGTATAGGTATTGTCGAATTCCACCTGGTTTGTAAATGTTCCCCGGTAGTGAACTCGTACCCTGTCGCCCATGATTGGCTTCCTGCCGTGGCCTTCTTTCAGAATCTTGTATTGCAGTCCACTTTCGGTTTCGAATATGTCGGTCTCGGCCTGGTTCGTTGCCAGAAACTCCTTACTTCGGGTGAGGTTAAAAGCAGCCAGATTTTCAAATCTGGACTTGGCTTTTTGTTCAACCTGCCGTTTGTAGTCCACAATGATGAATGCCATTTCTTCCTCATTGAGCATTGGATCCTCATCGTTATATGCATGCTGCATCCCGGCTATAAATAGTTTCAGATCCAGGTTGTCCAGTTTTTTAACGACCTTCTCACCAAAGTCAAATCCGATGCTATAACTCACCATCTCCTTTCTTAAATCGGTGATTGCTGCTTTCATGACATCTTCGGTAAAAACGGTCACCTTGGCAGTCACGACCGGGTGCTCCTTCAGAGTAAGTGTAAAACTCCCGGGATCGTTGAACTGGTAAACCCATTGTCCATCCTTCTCAAGGGCCGGGCTTGATGCAAGCTGCTGCTCATCGCTCACGACTATGCTATGGCCGCCTTCCATATGAACGACATTTTTGAAAACGATTCTGTCTTCCGCTTCCAGTAGCAGATGATCGGGACTCATATGACCATGACCGATTTCGATGATGTAATCTTTCACGCCGAATGCCGGGCACGTTGCAACCATCAGAAGACTGAGAGCACCACATCGAAGTAATATTCTGTATATACAATTGTACAATTCGTTCACACCATGGTTTCTAAACTTTTGTTTCTCTGAGTTATGTTTAAAGCTGTCTCTAGTTTAGGCCCCAGTTCCTGGTTATATATTTCTGTTTCTGTCCTGGTCATTATTCATGCAAATAAAATGCCGTTATTCTATTAGTGGCTGAGCAAGAATCCACAGGCTCAATACCGTGTATGAGACCATCAGAATGAGCATCGGAAGTTGACTGACCAGAGCGTCTCTTCTGTTGTTGAACATTCTGAGTGCGAGAATATGAGCAACATAGACAGCAATAATATGTCCCACCACAATGCTGAAAATGGAGGCGTTCCATACCGTACGGGCACCCACTATTGCGATATTGACTTTGTAGTCGAGAGTGCCAAATAGATCCCATTGCAGCCCAAATGGATCCGATATCAGCGGTATGATGAACTGACCTACGATCAAAAGGTACGAGAAGTAATGAGCCAGATGATACGCAAACGCGATAGGCAGAAGAGAAAATACGAAATAAGCAGCTACCTCTGACGTGCTCATCTGCTTGCTCTCGTTGGGGGTTGATGCGCTCAGGAACGGCGTATACTGATTCATCAGCCAGGCAATACAAAAATAGATACTGGTGAATAATAGTGGGAAGAGAATCAGGCCAGTCGTCGTCAGAGCAGTTTCTCGATAGATTCCCCACATTTCCAGACGAAATAGGATCGGTTGCAGAGGTCGCCAGTCAGGAAGAAACTGAGTGATCTGGGCCCACAATGGCGTACCCATAAATCCATCAAATGTTACTGTTGAAAGCATTAGAATTACGAAAACCATCAGTGACGGGGTTACTCTTGCCTCATCCAGTAGCCCGGCACCAAGTGGTCGCAAGCGCCACTCTTTTCCGGAAACGGGAGTTACCGCAAGCCCGGAAGAAGTTTCCACGGGGGATGCTTTTCTAATCTCCATTACTGAGAATCGGGAGAGAAGGCCAAAAAAGAGGGTGAATGTCTCGCCCCTCTGTAGCCACGTTTCTCTACCGTACAGGAACATGCCGAGCCATGTAATCACTGTGTAGATCAAGGTCGAAATTGCGAGGTTGAAAGGAATGGCGTTTGAGGTCCAAACCAGTTCTCCCCAGACGAATACGAGGAACATAAGGCTTGCCGGCCATACCCCAAGCCAGGCGGGATACTGTAGGTTGAGGGATGCCTGGCCCGTCTTACCGGTGAACTTCTTGTATAAGTACTCCGCAAAGGAGTAGGAAGAATTCCAGGGATTGATCAATCTCCAGAGATCCCCAATGAGTGCACAAAAATAGGCGAGACCTGTCCACCAGATGATCCACACCATAGTTGGCAGCAGGTTCTTCGCAGGATCCTGGGGTCCGATAATACCCGCCAGCAGGGTGACGGCAAAGAGAGCAAAAGCCGCCATGCGAATAAATAATACGGGACCCGGGCTGACCAGGACTCGCGCCCAACGCCATTTCATGAGGTCAATATGAGGGTACTCGGCGGTCCCCCGGAAGGGAATCCTGCTAAACAGGGCAACAAGTATGAATGAAACCAGTACCGCTGCCGCTGCGCCAACCAGGTAGTAGTCAAGAGGAAGCGGGAGATCAAAGCGTTGCCCGAATGCATGACCGTATGCCTGATTTACACCGAACAAGAAGAAAACTAATAACAGGCAGGCAGCCACCCCGCGAGAATTAGTCTGATTCATAAGCCTCGTCATCTGGGATGCACTTCTACGTATAGAAGGGTTCGTTCGTGTGATGCTGATGAATGCGAATGGGCGTGAACAGTAACGGGGAATCGTCCCTCTGCAAACAGATCGAAAGCCATGATATTGTCGTTACCGACACCAAGTGTCAGTTCAACATCATAACCATGCAGATGGATTTCAAGTGGTTTGTCCGTTGTCCAGACGATTTCTGCGCGCCCACCCTGGTAGAATCTCAGAACCTTATCCCCAACGACGTTATTGTCGATAATATCTACGCTGGTCGACTGTATGGACTCAAGCTCATCAGCATCGGCCAAAGCCTCTTGGCTTTCAGATGCTGCGATAATTATGACGGATATAAAAAGGAACAATTGCCAGGTATTAACCATTCTGGAAAACACGGTCTTGATTGGCAGCTTTAGGTATCGCAATTCTCAATCTTCCTTTACGTTGTCACAAAATGAGAGAATCTATTCGACATCATTTGTACACTCCATCGCTGTCAGATAGGTCCCGGTTACTTTTGTGTATATCATCCCGTCAGCATCCAGAGATACACTGCTTGCTCGTCCCTCAGACCACTTCAGCGAATACTTGACCGGTTTGCTATACCCCAGCAAACGGCATGCGCCTGTATGACCACTGTGGATTGGAAATCGACCAGGGCCGTGATGAAGTACCGGCATTTCATAGGTAACTGATCCGTCGGGACCGTGGGCAATATTGCTCGCTGTAATGACCGGCAAGGGTGGTGGATCGGGGATACAGGTCATGGATTCAATATAGTAGCCGGTCAACACGTCGCCTACCGTACCATCATGGTTGACGGCGATTGCTCTGGCCTGACTTTTTGACCAGGCGACATAGTCGCTGAGAAAATCACTCATACCTGCCAGGCGGCAGGCGCCAGGTACGCCTTTGCGTATCCCGTAGTGAATATTGTCATCTTCCCAGGGTAGAGATACGAGTGGTTCAACAAAAGTCCTGCTGCTGTCAGGATTATCGACAATCCTTGTTGCATGGACCGTCCCTCTGCCATTTGCTGCGGTTGCAGCGACACAGGCAGTGAGCATAAGACTCACGATAACACGACCTGTCATATTCATTCGCTGGCAGATGTAGAAAGTGAACGGACATAGTCAAGGCAGGCTTTCATTTGCTTCGTGCTGAGAACACCATCCCACGGCGGCATAACGTTTAGCCCATCGTTAATGGATTTGAGCAGTTCGTCATCTGATTTCTCAAGCCTTTCTCCCTTGGCGAAATTGGGTGACCCGGGAAGAATGGAAACACCGTCATCACCGTGACAGGCAGCACAGTTTTCTTCGAACAGTTCCTGGCCTGAATCATCTGCGTAGAGAGAGCTGGTGCCAAAGCATAGAAGAAAAAGACAGCAATTCATCAGAAATCTTCTTTCAGAGAGAAAGATCAAATTCAACTCCCAATACTGTTACCCGGCTCCCTAAAGAGCATGAACGTTTCATCAGATTGTGCCTCTGCCGGTGCACCTTCAATAAGGTGTTAGCTGAAGGTCCTGTTTGCAAAACTCATCTTGGACAGATCATCCTTGAAAGGACTCTCGCCGGTTTTTCTCACCCGGCCGACGCCCAGTTTGAATCGATAGTTGCCGCTCATTGGATCAGTAACACTTGGTGAAAGTGCATTGACTGCCTGTTTGGGGTCAACCAGACATATTGAGAAGGTAGTTCCCACCCTGACGGAATCCGTTACCATCGCAACCAGCTTGACGGATGCACTCTTGTACGTGATATGGCCATTTTTCAATAGCCCTGTGTACATTGCATCCTCCAGTCTGCGGTGAATAAAACCACCTGTCTGCACTGCGATCCTATCACTGTAGGCTTCTACCCAATCACCACTTTCAATGCCGCGGGCTTTGGCGTCATCCGGATGTATCTCCAGGATGTTTTCTGGCCAGCGTTGCGAAATATAACTGCGGCGCTGAACATCATCGAAACCGGATTGCCAGATCTCATTCATGCGGCCAGAAGATACCCATAACTCATCGTCTCTGGGTTTGATGGCATTGTAGAAATCCTCAAAGATAAACCAGGGAGACTTCAACAGATGCGGTTTACCGGACTGCGATTTGAAACCCTTGTAGATTTTGTGTATCCAGGTCAGCGACTCGGGTCCGGTTTCGGGTAGTTTTAACGTACTGTCGTGAAACCGCTTGGTGCCAACGATCTGACCATCTTCCTCGCGGACAGGTGTCTGAATACCCTCGGTGCCGAGTTCACGCAAAAAATCATGGCCGGTTTTACCGGCTTTCTTTGCGTACTTAAGAAATACGGCATAATCGCGTCGGCCACCGCGATTGCCGCGCATGCTTTCTTCATAGACTTCGTTGGAGCTCTTCCAGTCAAATCCAGGGAAGCCCATTTTCTGACCAATCTGACCAACGATCCACCAGTCTGGCTTTGACTCTCCAGGTGCATCGTAGAATTTGTCGTAGATTCGCATGCGACGCTCACCGTTTGATCGTACGAATGCTTCTTCTCCCCAGGTAGCCGCAGGAAAGACAAAGTCAGCCAGTACACTGCCGATTGGCTCCCGAAGGTATATATCCTGGTTAACGATAAGCGTCCCGCCTGAATCCACGCGTTTTTTCATCTGCTCTATCGCGTGGGTTTTGTCATTGCGCTTGATCTGATGAGGATTTCTGCGGGTAAGATCTGTCATTACCTGTTCAAGATGCTGAGAAGCTGACATGGCACCAACCCAGGTCGTGCCCACCACGTAAGCCATTCGAACGTGTCCGTTCTCCATCCACTTGTCGAGGTTGAGAGACATTCGCCTGCGACCGAAGAACTTCTCCGGACCTTTGGAGCGGGGATAAGATCCACCGCTGTTACCGCCTCGCTGATGCCCGCCAAGTCTGCTGATCATCTGGCCGGGACGATTCCCGGCACCGCATAAGAATCCCAGCGATGCCACAGAAGCAGTGTTGCCATAGTTATTTGTCCAGTAATTGCCCTTCTCAATGGCGATAGATGTCTTGGGTCGACTGCCATCTGCCCTGGGTTTGGCCATTATTTCTGCTGCCTGGACGATTTTCTCGGCAGGTACCCCGCAAAGTTCCGCTGCATAATCCAGTTCAGATTCCTTCTGGGAGAGAACCCACTTTTTGTAGTCGGCGAATCCATCGGTCTGCACCTGTCCCCAGGTTGTCCGCCATTGCCAGGGCGTATCGCGAATCCCACGGCCAAATCCTTCGTTGGATTCCCACTTGTTAGCAGGTGGAAACTTCTTGAGCCACTCGGCGTCCTCCCAGCCGTTCTCAAGAATCACACGTGCAATCGCCATATGCAGAACTGTATCGGTCCCTGGAATCAGTTGAAGGTGAAGACCGCCATTGGCTTCAGCGTAGGCAACGCCAGAGGTTTTTCGTGGATTGACGAATATCTGTTTCTGACCGTGTTCGATGCTGCCTCGCATCATGAATTCGTTCCAGATGATGGTCTTCGTCTCGAACGGGTCTGTGCCACTCAGAAAGACGACATCTGCCTCGTACCAGTCATCATATGAAGCAGAAAAATTATCTATTCCGGCATCGCGAAATCCCGGAGTATCGGGAGCATGACCGGGATTGTCATGGAAAGCATGAGCCGGGGTATTGATATGCCGTAGTGCCAGTTTGGTCAATGCATAATTATTCTCAAAGAACTGATAAGAATATTGTTTCTGGGCGTAGGCATTCTCGCTGTATTTGTCGATAACATAGTTTGCCATTTCAGCAAATATATCCGTGGCATCATCCCAGGAAATACGCTCAAGTTTGCCGTTCACGCGCATCATCGGGTACTGAAGTCGGTCCCTGGTCGCGGTATCGGGGTTGTAGCACTTCTGTGCGATACAGCCTCCGCGAATACTGTGATCACCGCCCCGGTTGACAACCTTTGAGTCCTTGTCGGGGATGATAACGACGTTCTGTTTTATACCCTCCGCGGTAACCACATTGTGCATATTGGGGCTAATCCAGCCACCCGCTAATGGTCGCAACGGAAAATCAACTCCCATGGCATTTTCCGACGCGTTCTGCCCGCCGTCTTTGCCGAGGGGCCAGCGATAGACCTTGTATCCACAGGCTACAACGCAATAGTCGCAACAGGTGGTGAATTGATCTGCGTCTGCTGGTGGGATCGGAACTTCACTAACAGGTATGTAGTTTGGTGTATCAGTCATTTTCTAACTCCTCATCGCACAGTATTCCGGGGGATTGCCAACCTTTAATCTCGCCAGAAATAATTTGCCGGTCTTATCATCATTATGGTTTCTGGGTTAGCCTTCCATCGCGCCATTATGAGATCGTCCGTAAAGCAACCCTCTTATGCCGGTTGCATAAATATTCCCGTTCTCTTCTTCCAGCAGAATTTGCGGAAGACTTTCTGTCGCATGCCCTGATACAACGATCCCATAACGGGTCAGATCAAATCTGGTCAGGTGGGAAGGGCATGGCCCCATACCTTTATGCTTGGCGTTGTAGCCCCCTAAAAGGGGAGTCCCCATATGCGGGCAGGCCGTGCTGAAAGCGACGATATCTTCATCTGGCCCGACCCCGCCTCCCGCAGTGACGCCAAGTTTTATCAACATGCACCTGGATTTTCTGTCAGGAAATCTGATATTAACCGGCCTGTCGATAACCAGTTTGTCCATGGTTGCGACCAGTTGTCGTGGCAAGGGCGTCGTTCGGGCCATCATGGATCCACATCCTGGTATGGTCAGCATAGCCATCGATGCACTACCAATTGTTGCTGCCTGAAGAAACCGGCGTCTGCTGACCTGACAACCTCTGTCTTCCTCAAGGTTGCTTGCTATAAGTCGCGTTTTATCACTCATGATCTTTTCCTTTTTAATGGATCTGCCCATAGCCTAACCTATCTCACTGATACTCTGGTGGGTGGCTTCGGTAGTTCAGGTATTTCGATAATTATTTCCTCTCCGCTGAATCCCTCGAGGAAATAGACCAGATCCTCTTTTTCTTCGTCGGTGAGATTCAGTTTCTTCAGCTTCTTTGTTTTGGTTGCACGGCCGAAGTCCGCAAGCACATAGTCATCCCCACCGCCCTCATCATAGAAGTCGACGACCTCTTCAAGATCGTCCAGAACGCCATTGTGATAATAAGGAGGCGTATATTCAATGAAGCGTAGTGGCTGCGTTCTGAATTTTCCCATATCCTCTTTATTGTGAGACTTGAAATACAATCCCAGATCTGATTTAACGTTCCTGAATACTTCTTCGGGCACACCGGCTGAATACGTCTGTGATCTGAAGCCGATCTGGTTTTTGGGAATTTCTGAAAAGAGTGGTTGTCTTGGGACCCCGAGATTGTAGAATTTTTCGTCTGATGCCAGGGGTCCATTGTGACACATGATACACCGGGCTTTGCCATTGAAGAGGTCCAGCCCTCGGATCTGAGATTCATCAAGGGCTTCCTCGTCGCCCCGCAGATATTCATCAACGGGCGAATCCACGCTTGTCAGGGTCCTTTCAAATGCTGAGATCGCGCGCCAGGCATCTTTTGTTGGGTTTCTGACGGAGCCGAAAGCTTCCTTAAACATCGCTACGTATTCAGGAATCATCTGCAGACGGGCACTCATCATTGGCGTCTTGCCGTTACCTGCGAGTCCTTTAGCGGCAGATGGTGCCTGAGTTTCAAGGCTCTCTTTATGTCCGTCCCAAAAAAGCTTGCTCATATAGGCAGCATTGACAACTGATTGGGAATTGCGCCAGTGTGACTGACCGGGATAGCTTCGACTGATAGCCGTATTCAGCGCCCAACCGGCGCCCTGAACATGACAGGTCTGGCAGGAAACACTGCCGTCACCGGACAGGGCGGGTTCGAAGAACAATAACTTGCCGAGTTTTACCTTGGGATCATCTATAAGAGGCCAGCCGTCTTCATCCACCAACTGGGGATTATCCCTGGGGATAGGTGGTGGACCCAGCGCCTCAAGCGCAGGAAACAGTTCTCCGTCGATCTCGAAATATTTCTTACCGTCCTTCATAACTTCAACGGCGGTTTGCGCGTAGACCTGATTTGCAATTGGCAGGGCAATGCACATGACGACTGTTGCCCTTAAGAACTGGCTCAATGCTCCGGATTTTATTTGACTATTCATTTTCATTTTTCATACCTTTTCTATCTAATGAAAAGTATTAATTTTGACTGCGATTAATTGCTCTCGCCTATCCACTTCTTTAATTCATATGAAGGCATCTTCTCTTCAGCAAAATCGGCTGCTCGGATGCCCAGATCTTCACCACTCAGACTCTTGAGAAACTCGACGAGGGAGGTCTTTTCTGCTGATGTCAGCCCGAGTGGTTTGATTCTTGGATCTTTGTTGATCGCCTCTCCGCCACCTTCGTTATAGAAATCAACCACAGATTCCAATGTTGGCAACATCCCGTTGTGCATATAAGGAGCTGTTTTGGCAACTTCTCTCAAAGATGGTGTCAGGAAAGTGCCCAGATATCTGTTCTTCTTTTCGACCCCGAAGTGGCCAGGATCCTGTTTCAGATTCCAGTAGTTAGGCGTACCGAGAAACATCTGTTGAGATCGAAGGGTCGTGTAGCGTTCCGTCAGAAACAAATCAGGATTTACTGGTACACCAAGCGCATGAACATCTCCGTCTGAAAGCATCATACCGTCGTGACACTCGATGCATCCTGCTTTGCCTTTGAATAGAGCCAGACCCGCTTTTGCCTTGCTTGAAATAGCGTTTGCATCACCTTTCAGAAAGTTATCAAAAGGCACATTCCTGGAGACAAGAGTCTTCTCGAAATCACCTATAGCCTTGATGATAAGACCGAAATAAGGTTCACCGTTGTAGGCTTCCCTGAAGAGGTCATTGTAAACCGGGATCTGCTTCAGGCGTTGCCCCATAATACGCCCGTCAGCAGACATGAAGTGCGCATCGGTCATGGCGTCTCGCGCCTGGGTAGACAGATCGTTGCCGCCATCCAGGCGAGCGTCCCAGTAGAAATAGTCTGCAAAGCGTACGTTCATAACCGTCTTCGCATTGCGGTAGTGAAGGGTGCCCGGGTAGCCGATTGACATCTGCTCTGGAAAAGCCCAACCCTGCTCAGGGATATGGCAGTCTGCACATGAACGGTCAGCGTCTCCCGAGAGTCTCTTCTCGAAGAACAACATCTTGCCAAGTTTAACCTTGGCCGCACCCGGCATATCTACCTCGGGTAGGGGTGCAAGTGGTCTGGTCTCAGCCGAGGCTGCAACGCCCATCAGTGCAAGAAGAACAAAGATGATTAGTGTCGCCAAAGATCTCCCCGGTGGTGAGCCATGCTGTTGTTCAACCGACACCCTGCCAGAGAAAGTTAGTCGCTCCCATCTGCTTTTTGCGTATATCATCATTTCCACCTTTAAATCTCGTCAATCTAAACTGATACCATTTCATTCACCGAAGAGAGCTACTGAACAGATGCCAGCTTGTCTCTGTATGTGACTTCTACCGCTTTCTTTTGCCCTGCATTCGCTGTGTTCCCTGTTGCTTTCGTTCTTTGTAAGCCTGTCTTGCCGGGCAAGACCCGGAGGATTCCCCACTGTCCTGCGATCGCGTAGGTCATCCTCTCGCTGCTCCACATATATTCGCCTGCAACTTCATGCGGCCCACCTGCTATGAAGTTGATTTCGAGCGTTTCTGATGCGCCAAATTGTTGTACTTCCAACATCTCGGCACCCGCAACGTCAGGTTCCAGAGGCCACTGGTGTCCTTCAACTGCGAAGGTTGAATTCTGTTCTCCGTGTGCGCCTATCACATGCATTCTGATCAATTCACCTGCCTGAACTTCAATCAGAGGTGTCGCCGGGTCGGGGGCATTGCCGTTGCAATGGAATGCATCCTCTACCGGGCAGTCGTAGGCTTTAGCACGCCATGCCAGGGGTTCGACCCGATAATTTACGGCGGACAGACCGGCCGTACTTGAGATATAAGGCATGAACGGTGTGCCAATCAGGTTATCTTCATCCTGAAAGTAGAGTGCCGCATCTCGATAGTCGGATCGTTTTCGGTTTCTGTGCAGAGACCGGTCAATGATGACGTCTGCCTGCCAGTTATTACCCAGTGAGATGTCAGCGCCGCTCTGGGGGTCCAGATACTTCGAACCCCTGGGGCCGATGATAATCGCGCCGTATAGACCATCACGAACATTACGGGTTATCTTGCCAAAGTCAGTAACGAGTGCGGTGGCTTCACCGAATTCGGGATGAGCATAAAATGTATAGGCACGATGACCGCCGGGCGCCACAGTCTGGTCACCTTTGTTTCTGCCGATATTTGCGCCCATTGAATCGTTCGGATCGTATGCGAGCATATCCGCATGGAATGAAGCCTTCTCGTTCTGCAGGAGGTTATGCAGGGTGACTTCTAAACAGTCACCAATATTTGCGCGCAGGGTCTGAGGATGAGGTTGAAGGGTGCCAGCCTTGAGAGCATCCACCTCGGATTTAAGTGCATAAATCTTTCCTTCTGGATTGGCAAGAATCAGATTTCTGTTGGTGCCACTCGGTGCCTTGATCTGATCAGGTGCGTTGGGATTCAGATCGAGAGCGAAGTCCATTGCGACTACGTCAAATTGTTTTCTTGGTGCATCGGCAGGGCAGACAGTTTCGCTTGATTTTGGCACTACGCTTCTCATGGGAAGTGTCTGCAGACCTTCCCTCAATTCGTCTTCTACCCGAATCAGACCCCACAGGCCTTCACCGAAATGAGACAGACGACCACTGTGGTACATATAGTCGCCCGCTTTCTTTTGTGGTCCCCCGGCTTCCGGGATGACGAGATCATATCGTTCCGCGATCGCGATATGTGCGGTGCTTTGGGGGCGTGAACCTGTCAGGAAACGCTCAAGCGGGAAGTAGTGACCCTGTACGTGAATCGTATGACTTTCGTTTGCTGCTTCTGCAAGTGCGCGAATAACAATTGGATCTCCAAGGTAGGCATTCACGATGGGCGTATCCGGGTCGCCGTGTTCCTCCGAGCTGAAGACCATTGAAGCGTCATCATTTTCAGCCAGGCGTTGATGCAGTGGTTCTACCCGCATACCGATAGAACCACCGGATGTTCTGTCACCGCCATTTAAGTATTCAAAAGCGTTGACGGGCAGGCTCCACGAATCAAGACTGCCAAGGGCGTTGATGGTGTTGGGTTTGGCATCAGGAGACGGTTTATTGTTTACAACTGTGCCTGATACCACCTGGGTTTCGGTGACGGGGTTGCTATCCTGAATCTGCATGACGAATTCACGGAAACTGCCTGTCACCTGGGAAGACACAGGTTCTGTTGTATGAATATCCGCGATATTGCCACTTCTGATGGGTTCGCCAGTAACCGGGTTGTGGTAGGTGGAGCCTTTCGGTTCAATAATTGTTGATCCAAAGAGTCCGTGGCCCCATGATGTTAAACCATATACGTGGTCATGCCAGTAGGTGATACCGAAGTCGGAATCGGCGAACCAGCGATAGCGAACGAACTCGGTAGATACGAATTCTCCTTTTTCATGATCATTTGTCAGGGGTTCGGTAAATGTGAGTTTATTGCCGTCGATCTGTTTTATTTGTCGAATGTCCAGTCGTCCCACGGCGTCCATACCAACACCGACGAGCACACCCTGCTGATAGAGGCTCCCGTTTTCGACCTGGATTACACTTGCCCCTGCTTTTGAGGCTGTTGAAGTCAGGGTGTTCTGGGGAGTGCCCATTCCCTTACCTTCGTCCTTTAAGATGGTAAACGGCCGCACTGACTGCTCATAGTTCATACCGGTGATTACGCCGTCTGATGCCTGCACATCAAACTGGACGAAGTGAATATGCATATTCACTTTGCTGGAGTAGAGGTTCTCTTCATCATCAGGGATCTCGTTACTTAAAATAACGTCTGCGCAATCGTGCACATTCATCCGAAGAACAAGTGGAATCTTAAGGTCATCGTTAGCACGTATGGCCTGTTCTTCGTCATGTAGCACATATAACTGACCGAGGGGGTCGACGATGGGCGGCTGATTCCCTTGTTTGCCGGACAGGGTAATTGGCGTTGAGATCGCATGAACATTGTATTGCTTCATCTGATCTGGTGAATTGGATTCTCTGGGACAAAGGCTCCATGGTCCGTTTTCACCAGCTCTCGCCACATTAGCACTGTTGTCGCCGTTGTCCTGGCTGTGGATCGGTTCAAGAAATGGCGCAGGATTCTTGCCCGGGCTAAAGGGCGGTCGCTTGCCAAAATGTGGTCGCATGCTTGGATAGGCGAGCTTTCCCGTAAGCGGATTAAACAGAATGGCCGGACGTTCACCAGGTTCGATACCCATCCAGGCAGGCTTATATTTTGCCCACTTGACGAAAGTTTCAGGTTCACCCAGGTAGAGATCGTCTTCTTTCGCCCAGTCCCAGACACTTGCGTCGTAGGCTAGAATTTGCTCCTTCCAGTCTTCTTTTCCACCCGGAAGACCTTTTGTTGGCAGTTGCATCTCCACCCACTCGCTCAGGTTGTAGCGATCCTTTACGGGGCCACTCTTGCGTTTTGTTAGTTGTGGTTCGGAACTCGACCCGAACAGGCTGGAGAAGAAACCAGTATCACTTTCCTGTTTCTGCATTTTAATGCTTGTGTCCACACCATCTTCGAGGATTTCAAATTTCTGACCAAACCAGTCAACCTGACTACCGGCGAGTTTTGTTGAATCGACTGCTGCCGGAGTTCGACCTGTCCTGTCGGGCAGCTCCAGCAGACTGGGCATCTCATCGGTTTTGGCGCCATCGATCTGCAGGGTGTTGTAGGTGCGCCAGAATGCCCACATACCGGCAACATAGTGGTGTACGACATGACAGTGATAAAGAAAGTCACCTGCCGTTCTCTGGCACCCGCCAGAGCCGCATTCAATGACGAGGTCATGGGACTCGGCTGGTCCGAGTGACTGGACGTCCACCCGGTCGGATGCACCTTGAATAGGCGGGTTTTTTATTGGGCCATTGGTACCGAGATTCTCATTTGCCGAGCCAAAGAGATTGAGTTCATTCTCCAGTTCGGATTGCCGTCTCCAGCGAATCGCACCACCATGAAGGTGGTGGGAGTGGAATACCTCGGATCCGCCGTGAACCAGTCGCCATTTCACAGGGTCGCCGAGATATGACCGTGGAATCGGTGTCGACGGATTCCCGTTGTGATATGAACTGTAGGACTGGGATTCATCCATGAGGCCGAACAGCTCTTCCTCTTTTCTCAAACCGTTACCAAAAGGTTCGCTTCTGTAATTCAGAGCCTTACCTGCTGAGAGGTAATTGTGAGCAGTTGGATCTCTCTGCGAGATCATTTCCTCATCGATATTCAGGGGGCGTGCTTCGCCGTCACCGGTTTCATGGTAGATAACGACAAATTCCCGAAAATCGGGACCATCAGGGTCTTCAATCATCGCCAGCCAACCGCTGTCTAGTTCTTCTCCGGTAAAGGGGTCCAGATGTCTAGATCCGGCAGGTTCCACCGTCACCGATCCGAAAAGCCCTGTAGCCGCCTGGGTATGATTGTGGCTGTGAAGCTGATGAACACCTTCCTGCTGATCATAGTCAACGTACCACTCGAAAGTCGTGGTATCGCCTTCTGCGACATTGGTATCAGGGTTAACAGAAGTTGCGGGATCACCGGTCTCGCTGACAACCAGGCTTGAACCGTGCAGGTGGAAACTTACCTCTTCATCTTCCACTTCGTTTGTCAGGTTAACGATGAGGCACTCACCTTGATTTACCCGAATAGCCAATGGTTGAATGATATCCCCCTGAAGGCCATTTGAAACGGCACCGGGATCATCTGCTTCATATCTGGCATCCTCGTTTGCCAGTTCCTCATCACGCACCTTGTCGATATTGTCAGACAGCACGTACATATAGCCGGGATAAAAGTCGTGATATTGATTGAGCGTGATTTCAACGTTTATTGCGGTTATATCAAAAACTCTCCGCGGGATATCGGCGGGACATTTTTGACCAACCCTGCTGACCGATTCTGTCGATGTTCTGACCAGCCGAACATCTTCTCGCAGGTCTCCGCCAAAATGCGCCTTGCCCGATTGAGTGAAAGTGCCGTTGATTGCGATTTTCTGTTGTTCCATGAGATGGCGTGCTGCGAGGGTTTCGGTGACGCCCCTCCTACCGGTCAGACCGAGGTTGATAGCTCCCGGAATCCCCGCTACACCTGAATAGATGCTCTCATTTGCCTCTTCTGCTTCTTTGGTTCTTTCTTCGCCATGACCGTATACGTGAGTGTTAACAGGCAGCAGACTCGCCACCGCGATTGACAGGGCTAACATCCTGATTGTCAATCCGTTGAAGACTTTCTTCTCTTTTAATATCAAGTTAGTACCCATAGACATTTGCAAGCTTCTCTTATGTCTGATTGTTCACGATCTGTTTTTGGTCGGTGTTTGTCAGTGTCTATTGAGACCTCTTTCGAACACGTATCTTGAAAGTAAAATCAACGTTATCCAGCGTGCCATTGGCACCCACAACAATTGACTGCTTTTGTTCCCGCTTGAATTTGGGGTGCCAGGCGATGAGGGTATATTCACCAGGAGGTACCTGATCAATACTGAAGCTGCCGTCTTCGCCGGAAAAGGCGTAGTAGGGGTTGTCCACTGTGCGGAACCAGTTCTGCATATGCTCATGCTGATCACATTCGAGCTTAAGAACGTTGGCTTTAGCCATGTTAACTTCAAGGTCAAGACTGCCTTCACCAGGCAGGTCCTCGTTATGCAGTGTTTTCTTTACCCGACCTTTTGATGAATAAGTATGAGGGCTGTGTTTAACAGGATCCTGATTGCGAAATCTCATCATTTTTCCCTGGGCGATGACGCCTGTATAGGGCCCGAATATGCACTGCTTGGGCTTGATAGTTGTACCTGGAAACTCAGCGCTGCCCTCACCAACCTGGGTGTGAAAGGCTTCTTCAGGTGGTCCGCCCTGAACCTGCTCCTGTGGAAAGGGTTTGCCCGAATTCACCTCCTTGATCAGGATGACAACGTCTGCGAGTTTCCCATCAGTTGCCCTTATCTCGGCAACAAGACGATCATCTTCTCCGCAGACCTCGGGCGTTTTCTCAACCTTGAAGCGCCTTAACTGCGGCACAGGTCCTTCAACGGAAATTGTCCCCGTAATTGTTCCCCCGTTAGTTACCGGGGCAACTTCATAAGCGGAAGCGCCAGGCTGTGCCATCACTGTGACGGCACAGATTGTGAATATAGATCCAACTGAATTTGACCAACGAAACTTTGATCTCTGAAACATAATGCTGATGCTCCCAACTAACTTAACAATTCTGTATTCACCATCGATTCCAGGACAACGATAAATCGTTTATCTGATTTGACTTTTGTCGAAATACTGGTGGTTGATTTCTTGTAACATTTATAAAGAAGCTGAAGATTTCATCAATCAACGGGGGGGGGTGAAAATTCGGATAATAAGCAGGCGGGCTCTGACATTGAACGAATTAGCCTATTCGCTTGAACGTTCTGTTCATTCTTAATCCGGGGAAATTTAAAGCTATTGGTATTCATGAGATTTCAAGCAGAGTTAATTGGCTCGATTCATGCTTTGCATTAGTAAAAAGTTAGTAAAAAACTAGTAAAAAGTTGCGGAAAACGCAGTCTTAATACAACTGAAAAATCAGACCAAAAGTGCTACCTGTTATGAAGTCATGGCCGAGTACATGAGTCGGGATTTCAATAATGGTTTCGAGGGGATTTAATGGAAGTCAACAACCTGGATGCTGAGGCATCATCAAAAAGTATACTGACGGAATTTCTTGACGACAGCGACATGATTGTCTGTTTGAAAGACAACAATCGCAAGGTTCTGCATCAAAACGACAACTGTCTCCGGGTGTGTGGAGACTGCTTGGGAGTAAATTGCCAGAAAGGCTGCATGGAACTTTATACTAATGACAGCACACAGCAATGGCCTAACTGGGGTAGCCGAACCTACAAAAACCAGTTGCTGCACGGCCAGCATTATGATGTCACCATTGTGTCCTCGTCTGCATACATACTAACCATCCTGCAGGCAATGAGACATAAATATGAACAGGCTTTTGGTTACTACGAAAAATTCGGGCTGGGTAAACGTGAATTGCAGGTGATCAAGCTTGCGATCACGGGTTTAACCAATTGTGAAATCGCAAGACAGTTGTCAATATCAATCGGCACCCTTCGAACTCATCTGAAAAACATCTACAACAAGGTAAGTGACGCGGGAGAATCAGTCGAATTCTTACCATTCGAGCGAAAATAGACAGGAAGGGCGCCGGGAGATTGGGTTATCCGGCACTTAGTTCGTTCAGCAACACACAAATCATTCAGCAATATTTTGCATAAAATCCAGCGGAGATCAGTTTTGATCTCCGCTGTAATGAACTGCTGTCGCGAAAGTGGGTTAGTCGTCCTTATCCAGTACCCGGCGTAGATTGACGGCTACGTTATTGTCCTGTCGTGCTGCGAATTTGCTTCTCGGGACAATTGCTCGAACCGGACAGAAGGGTACACAAATAGCACAACCATCGCAGACTCGCTTGAGGATACTGAGCTGATTCTTGGTTTCAACGATTGCTTCGAGTGGACACATAAATTCACAAACTCCACAACTTACGCAGTCGTTGCTGATTATGTAAACCTCTTTCTCAACCGATTCCTCAGTACTGCCTTCGGTATCGCTTACTTCTGACATACATTCCTCAGTCAAGCAGACCCCGCAGAAGCCATAAACTCGCTTTCCAACCTGGAAGACAGATTAAAGAACTCCTGGAATGTCTGGTTGTATCGGTAGAAAAGATCTGCTGCCTGTTGGTCTTCGGCGACGAGTTCAAGCGTGCCGGGCAACTGTAATCTATTCAACGTATGATCGAGATCAGCTTCGCCATTTGTGTGGATGTTCTCGATCATTTCCTGCCAGACCTCATCGGGACCAACCAGGCTGAAATCAATTTCAGCCGACTCATCCGCACCCAGCTCCCGCACTGATGTCATACCGTAATCCTCGAACGTGAGTACGAACCGACGACTGGCATCACCATTACTTAATTCGAACATTACTGTGGCATCACAGAAACCCATACGACGGAAGGTTGCCGCCTCGGAATCAGCCTCCTGCTGCACGGCTTCAAACCACTTTACTGATGGAAATTGCATGTTATACCTCTCTGCTTTGTTTATCTGTCCAGCAACAAACGCTCCCTGTTAATAGGGAGCATCTGCTGGTAGTACGATTCGTGAGCGTCGATCAAGACCCGCCAGATCACAACGATTCAGGTATTCATCTGTTATACGTCTCCATACAACTTTCACAGCGTCCATACCCTTGTCGATATGATCAATGCCACCTCCGGCAAGTACAGCCAGTGGCTCAATGAGGAATGAATTAACCAGGAAGCTGGTGAAACCACGTTCTGCAATTTCAGCGACTGCATGTAATTCACGCTCGGCTGTCTCTCTGTCCGGGTGATTTTCAAGGAAGTACTTGAGATGCATGGTGCCATAGGAGACATGACGCGCTTCATCCTGCAGACAGAGCCTGTAGATTTCTTTCTCAACCTTGTTTTGAGCAAGGAACTCGCCTGCCCGGAAGATATCTAGAACCAGTCCTTCGCCAACCACGTGCATCAGGAAAGAACCCTGTATATAAGTTGGTGCGTGGAGGATATTTGCCAGGCCAAGTTCTGATTCAGCGCGGGCGTGTAGCAGACCACCGCCATTGGCAAAGGCCCGTTTGCGGAATACTTCCAGGTGACGCGCTTCGTCCA
>CAZJRI010000009.1:45273-69517 GCA_964548025.1 uncultured Pseudomonadales bacterium | reverse complement strand
ACCTGCATCCTCTGACAATCGAAGCGGTTCAGCGTGATATTGTTCAAGGCTCAATGCCTCGTTCAGCGGCAGGGTCAAACCCTGGTAGACCGCATCTCGCGCTGCCCTGACAGCAAGTGGTCCGTTTGCAGCAATCAGTTTCGCGATACGAGTCGCTTCAGATAAGAGTTCTGCCTCGGCAACCACATGACTCACAAGTCCCCAGCGAAGTGCAGCTTCACTATCTATCGGCGCCCCGGTTAATATCATCTCAAGGGCAACAGCCTGGGGCAGTGACCTGGGTAACCGTTGGGTACCCCCGGCACCGGGCAGAATGCCTCTTTTTACCTCCGGTAAGCCAAACGTTGCCTGCTTAACTGCAATTCTGATATCACAGGCAAGTGCAAGCTCAAGACCTCCGGCAAGACAGGGGCCGTTAATAGCAGCAATAATGGGTTTACGCGGGTCGAAATTTCTCGTGATTGCACCAAGGCCTGGTGTTCTCAAACCAGTCTCTCGTCTTTCAATTGGTGTCATGGCCTTGTAGTAATCACCAATCTCTTTTAGATCGGCGCCAGCACAGAATGACTGATTTCCCGCTCCTGTCAGAATGCCAACCCTCGCTTCCGCGGAGTCCCTGAAATCGGACCATATCTCAATGAGTGCCTCACGCATCTCCGCATTGATTGCATTTCTTGCTTTTGGTCGGTCAAGGGTGACAGTCAGCACACCTTCGTTCAGTTCGGTTTTTATAGACGTTTTTGTAGACATAGCGTTCACCCCACCAAATTATTACTTCTGGCAATGATATTTCGCATGGTCTCACTGGTACCCGCGCCGATTGTCAGCGCCAGGGAATCCCTGTAGAGACGACCGATCAGGCAGTCTTCCATATGGCTGAGTCCACCCTGAATCTGAGCACATTCCCTGGCGGTATCGAGCGCCATCTCAGTGGCAAACAGTTTCGCCATTGAGATAATCGAGTTTGCCGATTCTCCCTTAACATACATATCAATGGCCCTGAAAGTCAGCGTCTCAGCGGCTTCAATCTGAGTCAGGATATCTGCCATGCGATGTTGCCAGACCTGAAACCCCAGGATCGACTGACCGAAGGCTTTACGGTCATGCCCCCAGTTGCGTGCTTCTTCAAACAGGAGTCGGGCCTGGCTGCAGGCCATTACCGAGAGCACCAGTCGTTCTCCTTCAAATCCTTCCATGATCTGCCGAAAACCCTCATTCTCCTTTCCGACGAGATTCTCAGCGGGTACCCGACAATCCTCAAAAAACAGCTCAGCCGTATCAGAAGCATGAGTGCCTATTTTCTTAAGTCTCGAGCGCGTCAGCCCCTTTGAATCTGCGGGGACGACGATGAGTGAAATACCTTTGTGACCCGCATCGCTGGTGCGAACCGCGGTGGTTATATAATCAGCGATGGTGCCGTTGCTGATATACAGCTTTGAGCCATTGATGACGTATTCATCCCCATCTCGCTCTGCCCGGGTGCGAAGACCAGCAACATCGCTGCCTGCATCAGGTTCCGATACCCCAAGCGCACCTATCAGGCTGCCTTCAGCGGCTGCTTTTACGTATTTTGATTTAAGTTCGTGAGATCCTCCGCGATCAATTACCTTGGTTGCAAATTCAGCATGGGCCATGATCGCCACAGCGACACCGATCGAGCCACAACGCATCAGTTCCTGAAGCAATATTGCTGTGAACCAAAAGTCCTGGCCACCGCCACCGTAATCGGTAGACAACCGAACCCCAAGGAATCCGAGGTCAGCAAGCTTTGTGAATATCTCTCGCGGCACCTCGCCTTCTCTCTCCCATTCAAGGGTATTGGCTTTGATTTCACGGTTCACGAATTCCCTCAGGGTATGGCTCATCACCTCGTGTTCTTGGGTATGCCTTAGCTCCATAAAATCAGCTCCATTGAATTAGCTCCATTGAATCACCTGCCTGCAGTTTCACGGGAGAACAAACTTAGGGAGAAATCACTTTATTGTCAAGTGACACTCAATATAATTGTATCATTCGATTAAGATGTAGCATAATGTCTGCATATTGCCCGATTCTTGAACGCAGTCATGAATCGCAGGAACTGTTTCTTTCGAGCGCGAATGAGTCACTAGCCAACGGATATTCCAGGTTGTGATATCCGCGTCAGAGGATTCTCATTCCGGACAGGAACCATCTGGAGACCAATTCTGAATGACTGACAAAGTACTAATCGCCGGTGTGGGCCATTCACCCTTCGGCAAACTCACCGGTCGTACAGCCCTTGATCTCGAAGTTGAAGCGGCCCTCAAGGCGGTAGAGGATTCAGGGTTGATTCCGGCAGACATAGACGGACTTGTAACCGATCCTGGCCCCGCCCAGGGCATCGTCAACGGTATCACCCCTCATTATCTGGCACTGGGGCAGATGCTCGGTCTCAATCCTGCCTACACCGGTTCCGAAATTCTAGGCGGTGCCGGTAGCGTCGCGATAGTCCAAAGGGCTGTCCAGGCAATCGAGGCAGGTATGTGTTCGGTCTGTCTTTGCGTCTATGGCGATGCGCCACTTTCTTCACCAGGATCCTTCGACTACGCTCGAGGAGATGAAGCTGCCTATGGATTGTTTGGTGCTGCAGGCATGCACGCACTCGCGGCACAACGTCATATGTTTAAGTGGAACACGAGGGAAGAACACTTTGCCGAGGTAGCAATTGCAGCAAGGGCACACGCAGCCAGGAATCCTAATGCCTACCTGCGTGACCCGCTCACGATTGACGAATACATGGCCTCTAAATATATCGTCGAACCATTGAGGCGGCCGGACTGCTGTCTTGTCTCCGACGGTGCAGCGGCTGTTCTTGTGACAAGCGCTGACCGCGCTGCTGATTTACGAAAGCCGAAGGTCAATATCCTCAGCCATGGTCAGGCACACAGTTTCGGCACCTGGTCGTCAGCCGATCATTTCGATAATTTACCATCTGCACGATGTGGCCCCGAGACGCTTGCAAGAGCTGGCCTGAAACCTGACGATATTGATGTGGTGCAGTTATACGACTGTTTTACAAACGTGGTTTTGATGCAGCTCGAAGATTATGGATTCTGCGAGCGAGGAGAAGCAGGTCCATTCGTTGAAGGTGGACGGATCGGTCCGAATGGAGATACGCCCGTCAATACAAGTGGCGGTTTGCTGGCAGAAGCCTACGGCGGTGGAATGCTGCATCTGATTGAAGCCGTGCGACAACTGCGGGCCGAGGCTGAAGATCGACAGATTAATAACGCACAGACTGCCCTCATCAGCGGCCACGGTCTGGGCATGAACACCCACAGCACTTTGATATTGGGTACACAGGAGGTCTAATGGACAATCAGGAGAACGATCAGATTCCTTATCCCCTGCCTCAACCGACTGTTTTCACGAAGCCCTTCTGGGATGCCTGCCAGCAGGGATCACTTGAGGTCAGTATCTGCCACGCCTGTAAACATCTGTTCCTGCCGGGAGGACCGGTATGTCCCTCATGCTGGTCATCTGATCTTGGCACAAAGCCAGTCTCCGGACGGGGTAATGTCTTCAGTTTTGTCATCTACAGACGCACATATCACCCGGCTATTCCTTCTCCTTATGTCGTCGCTCTCATCGATCTGGATGAGGGCGTACGAATAGTATCCAACGTAGTCGGCTGCGAACCGGAGTCGGTGAGTATCGGCATGTCTGTTCAGGTTGTTTTTGAAGAGACTTCCGGATTTCTTCTGCCAAGATTCATTCCTGCCGGGGATTCTTCAACGCCAACAGTCTCACCAACAGCAACTTCAAACGAAAAGGAGTAGACAGCCTATGACTGAGGAAATAAAGCAACGGCATATCGGGCAGTATGTAGCCTCAGGAGACTGGAGTGACTACTGGACCACGCGGATCAGTCAGGCACAAAGCGGAAAAATCAGCGTGCGGGGCTATCCGGTTGAAGAACTGATTACCAGGCTCTCCTATAGCCAGTCGGCTTTCCTCATTCTGACCGGCGAGTTGCCGGATAAACGAGAGGTCGCGCTTTTTGACCTGGTATTGCGCAGCGGTATGGATCAGCAGTTTATCAGTGCTGCAGCAGGTGCAGCGAGATTCACAGCCTCTGCTTTTCCCGAATCCGCCATTCCGGCACTGGCAAGCGGCATGTTGGCCAGTGGATCGGTCACCGGTTCCCCGCAGGAACCGGCAGAAATGCTGATTGAATCGGTGAGCCTGGACCTTGACGAGATGGCTGGCACCAAACGCACTATTGAATCCTGGCTCGAGAAAAGGGGGGCCGTACCCGGACTCGGGCATCCAGTCCACAAGGAAGGTGAACCCCGCGCTATTACCGTTCGTGGTCTCGCCATGGCACTTGAAGGGTGGGGCCCACACGGCAAAAGACTCGACTCAATTGAAAAAGAGCTTGAGCGCCAGAAAGGCAGGAAAATTCCCATTAACCTGGCAGGCGCAATCGGTGCAGTACTGGCCGACCTCAAATTCGACCCTCTCATCATAGGTGGACTGGGCGCCCTGACCTACGGCATGTCACTGCTTGCCCATATCACCGAGGAGATTCGCGAAGGAGTCCCCCTGCGGATTATTCCAGATGCACTGGGAGGACACTATGCCGGGCCGGACGAGAGGCATCTACCTGACGAGGACTAGCCAATGATTCATCCTTATTCACACTACCCCGCAAGAGCGGCAAGACACTGGCCGCATCTTATTGCCTTGATAGACGGTGACAGAAGGCGAACCTACGCTGAACTAAACGCCAATGCTGACGTGATTGCAAAGGGGCTTATGAAATTGGGCCTGGCACCGGGAGAGCGAGTTACATTGATACAAAGAAACTGTATCGAATATGTCGAATCAGTCGTCGGTATCGCCCGCGCTGGTGGTGTACTCGTTCCCATGCTGGGAGCGCTAACAGAACCCGAACACGCCTATATGCTTCGTGATACCGAAGCAAGATTTATCATGACCATGTCACCTGAAGATGATTCCCGTGCCATCAGCATCGCCGATGCAGGTATCACTGTACTATCATTCCACACCGCAGAGAATGTCGTTGACCTGACCACCCTGACCGAAGCAAACGGTGAAGCACCACCGATCGTCGATCAACCTCCGTCATCACTCGCACATATTCTTTACAGTTCGGGTACAACGGGTCATCCAAAAGGCATCACCCACAGCTATTCAAGTGTGGCTGCCGCGATGAATTTCTGGGCTCAAACCTTTGACCTGCAATCCGAAGACAATCTGCTGGGACAACTGGCACTCAGTCACTTTTGCGGCAGAGCCATGGACAGCTGCTGGATTGCAGGCGGTACTCTGGTCATTCTGCCAGAGGCAGACCCCGTGGCCATTCTCGAATCGATAGAAAATCAAAAAGTGACAATCATGCTGGCTGTGCCCACCCTGCTCAGAATTCTACTGGATCACCCGGACGCGGATACGAGAGATCTCAGTAGTTTGCGTGCAGTAGTCTATGCGGCTTCACCCGCGGCACCATCACTCGTCAGAAGGGCACGAGAAAAACTCGGTTCCGTTCTTTATACCGGCTTCGGCCAGACAGAAGCTTACGGCCTGAATACTTTTATGAATCCACAAGATCATGAAGAAGCGTTATTAAATAACGAGGCCCGTCTCACCTCAGTTGGCAGAGAGTGTACCCAGGCGCAAGTACGAATCCGAAATGATGATGGCACAGATGTGGCGACTGGTGAGGTCGGTGAAATCTGGTTATGCGCACCCTGGACCACCCCTGGATTCTGGCACCGCCCTGATCTTGATGAAGCCCGCCTTTCGGGGGGATGGCTTCGAACGGGAGATCTCGGTCGCGTAGACAGCGAAGGGTATTTCTATCTCGCAGACAGGAAGGAAGACATGATTATCACTGGAGGATTCAACGTCTATCCCGCCGAGGTTGAAAACGCTCTCATGGATCATGAAGCCGTTGCTGAATGCGGCGTCTATTCTGTGCCTGACGAGAAGTGGGGAGAAGCAATCAACGCCTCGGTCGTCCTGAGGCAGGGAAATCAACCGCCAGCGGAAGCACTTATCGAATTTTCAAGAACAAAACTGGCAAAGTTCAAGGTACCCAAGAAGATACATATCGTTGATGAACTGCCCAAGACACCAGTTGGCAAGATACTGAGAAGAATCCTCCGGGAACCCTTCTGGCAGGATCAGAAGACTGACATACACGGCGCCGAATAATGACCTTAAGCGGAATAAATCATGTCTAGCAGGGGGCTCACCAAATCTCAGATTCAGGGAGATTCCAACGAGCCAGTCCTTGAATCAACTGTCTCGAGCACAGTCAGATACGCTGCCGAAAAATATCCGGGTCAGATCGGATTGGTTTACGGTGAACCGGCTGGTTCCGAATACAGGCGATGGTCATTTCGAGAAATGCTCACTGAAGTCGATAGTGTAGCAAAAGCGCTGCTAACCCATTTTAAGCCCGGTGAACGCATCGCCGTATGGGGTCCGAACAGTCCGGAATGGGTATTCCTGCAATTGGGGGTTGGTATGGCAGGTCTCGTTCTTGTGCCACTCAATCCGGCATTTAGAAAACCGGAACTCGAATACGCGCTGAAGCAGTCTGAAGCGGTTGGTCTTTTCTATGTATCTGAGTATCGGGACAATCCTCTGCATACCTGGGTTGATGAAACGAGGAGAAGTCTACCAGGACTCAGGGAGGCTATCTCCTTCGACGGTTGGGACGACTTCTGTCGATCCGGCAGTCCGACTCAGTCTCTTCCCAATGTTTCGTCACAGGATGTCGCCCAGATTCAATATACGTCAGGCACGACGGGTGCACCGAAAGGAGCGCTTCTCTCACATCGCGGTGTCACCAACAACGGAAGATTTGTAGGTATGGGTCTTGGCCTCGTGCCAGGTGGGGCATTTATGAATCCCCTACCTCTCTTTCATGTGGCGGGTTGTGTGGTCGGGGTAATGGGATCACTCACCAACTGTGCCAGTTTAGTTTTACCTTCGGAATTCGATCCTGGATTGGTCCTCGACATGTGTGAAAGCGAGCAGGTTACCGCAATGGGTGGGGTACCCACCGTGTTAATCGCCATGATGGAGCATGGAGGATTTGCCGAAAGAGATCTCAGTACGCTGAAAACTATCGGTGGTGGCGGCGCCTCAGTTCCGGCGACTCTGGTAAGACATATCGAAGAGAAGATGAACGTGGACTTCTCTATACTATTTGGCCAGTCAGAGGCCTCCTGTTCCATCACCAAGACCCGGCCTGATGATTCACCCGAAAACAAGGCAGAAACCGTCGGACTGCCATTGCCACAGACGGAAGTTCGAATCGTTAGCACCGAGACAGGTGAAGTCGTTAGCACAGGCGTAACAGGTGAACTCTGCACCCGCAGCTATGCTGTTATGGAAGGCTACCACAATATGCCCGATGCGACGGCTTCAGCCATCGACAGTGAAGGTTGGCTGCATACAGGTGATCTTGCCACCATGGATTCTGAGGGTTATTGCCGAATTGTCGGACGTATCAAAGACATGATTATTCGAGGCGGTGAGAATATCTATCCGGTGGAGATTGAGGATGTTCTTTTTTCTCATCCCGCGGGCGGAGATGTTGCTGTCGTCGGAATTCCGGATGATAAATGGGGTGAACAGGTGGTCGCCTTCGTTCGACTGGCTCCCTCCGGGCAGGTCACACAAGAAGAACTACACAACTACCTCAGAGAACGCCTTGCACCACATAAAACACCCAGAGAGTGGGAGTTCGTAGAGGAACTGCCAGTTACCGCGTCCGGTAAGGTGCAGAAGTTCGCGTTAAGAGACAAATACCTCAAAGGACAGCGATAGGTGAGACACATCTGTCCTACTCACCGCTAGCTTTGATTTATACCCTAAGTTAGTGCCCTTCAGATTAATTTCCTTTGAAATCAGCGGGTCGCTTCTCAAGGAAAGCCTCGGCAGCCTCTTTCAGATCGTCAGTACCCATGGTAGCTGCCTCAAGAAACATACCGGTATCCAGCACAAGATTGACCTGGTCACGTATCAGCTTGTTCATCGTATACTTTGTCCAACGGATCGCCATTGGTGCGCCCTTCGCCATTCTTTCGGCGAATGCCATTGCCGCTGGCAGAACCTCGGCGGCAGGCATTGATTCGTTCACCAGTCCTATTTCGGCTGCTTTGGCACCTGAGATCCAATCACCCGTAAACAGATACTGCTTGGCCCTCGCCATCCCGATCAGCATGGGCCACAAGACCGCGCCGCCATCACCGGCCACCAGGCCCATCTTGACGTGCGTATCTCCGATTCGGGCATCTTCGGCTGCATAGGTAATATCACACAACAGTGCCAGGGACGCACCGAGACCTGCTGCGTCACCATTGATTGCGCCAATAACCGGTTGTTCTACATCTAGCATGCTGTTCACCAGTCGTCGGACCCCATTAAAAGGAATCCGCGGACCTGTAGGCATAAATTCGCCTGAATCCATCGATGTGGCATCACCCCCGGCGCAGAAAGTTTCCCCGGCCCCTGTCACGACTATGGCTCTGACATCATCTTCGGACCCGACATCAGAAAATATAGTCTCCAATTCCTGATGCATGGGATCATGAGCTGCATTACGACGTTCAGGACGATTCAGGGTAATCGTGGCTATCCTGTCTTTGAAATCAACCGTCAGATATTGATAACTACTGTAGTCTTTCATGATTTCGTGCTCGCTTATTTTTTTGTGCACCGGGTAAAGGTCTCAAGACCATTGCTTCTTCAGCCTCCAACGATCATGACACACGACACAACGCTGCAATCTCGTTTTCACGGAAAGCGAAGAACTCGATACCAGAAACCTTTTCCTGGCTGATCGTTCCTGGATTCGATCTAATAAATCAGCTTTTCGGCGATAGCTGTACCAATATTCCATTGGCAGACTTTGGATGGATAAAAACCTGGGGGCTGCCAACGCCAATCAACTGCACACCACTCTTCTCAAGGTTGGCCACTGTTTCATCCAGATTTTCTACTTCCAGTGCCATGGTATGCATACCTTCACCACGGGATTCAATAGCCCTGCCAACAGCGGACTGATCATTGGTTGGCGCAACTATTTCAATGAAGCCGCCATTTTCCATCTGGAAGAAAGCCTGTTTGATGCCCAGTTGTTCTGATTCTGCCGTACGTTCCAGTTCCATGCCGAACTTGTCCCGCCATGTTTCAATACCAGCATCGATATCTTTTACCCTGATCACGATATGATCTACGCCTTTGAATGTCATAGTCTTTCCCTCGTCTCTTTGATAATTCCAGTTTTGTCTGATTACTACTGCGGGTCCCGGATGGTTACTGTGCCCTGGGCTGTCGCTGCCAGTTTCTCATTGTTAAACACATCAATACGAACCACAGCCTGGGTACGGCCCATATTAATAATCTCTGCATTCGCTTCAACGCGACCGCCGGATACCGGTCGGGTGAGATTAATTTTGAATTCTGTTGTCGCTGCCCACTGACCTTTTTTCATCGCAGGATAACAGACACACCCAAGCATATGGTCGCAGAATGCGGATAACACACCACCATGCATATTGCCGAACTGTGTAATGAGTTCGTCCTTGACGTCGAAGCTTCCAGTCATTTTTCCTGGTGAGGCACCGGTGATTCTAAAACCCAACATGCCCGGCAGGCCGTCTGTCATTTCACGCATAAATGATTTTGCGATTGCCTCATTGAATTCCATCAAGATTCCCGTTTTTCACTATTTCTTACAGCTAACCGCAACCGTTCAAGCAAATCAACCCGTGTCAGCAGTTTTGTTATATAGTCGCAACTAAATATGGGAGATATTCATGGCAGCACTGATTCAGCCTTTTGTGGATGCAAAATCCAAAGAAGATGCACTGACTGATGAGTTTGGTAGTACAACCTGGCAGGACTTTAATTCGAATACCAACTCACTCATTCACGGCCTTCGTGCCGCTGGACTTAAGACCGGTGATGCTGTCGCAGTACTGAGCGGAAATCGCAGAGAGTACTTTGAAGCCTACGCTGCTGCCGCGCATGCGGGTTGGCTACTGGTTCCTATAAACTGGCATCTTGTGCCAGAGGAAGTCGCCTATGTGCTGAAGGATTCGGGTGCAAAAGCATTTCTTGTAGACAGTCGATTCGATTCGTTGGGTGAAGCCGCTCTTACACAAGAAGACTGTCCGGATCTTTGTGCGTCCCTGCTCATTGATGGCGACAGCGCCGGATTCATACGCTACGACACTTTCCTCTCCGGTCAGGAAACCAGCGAACCGGAAGATCAAAGTCTGGGCGGTCCCATGTTTTATACCTCTGGTACCACGGGGAAACCCAAGGGGGTAAAAAGCGGGCTATCCCAGACCGGTGTACCCATCGAAACACTCAAGATGATGGGTGAAGGTCTATCAGGCATGCTGAGTATGCCAGCCGGTGGTCGAAGTCTTCTCGTTGGACCAATTTATCATTCGGCCCAGTGGGCATTTTCCTTTCTGCCATTAATTGCCGGTAGCAGCGTGATTATCCGTCACAAGTTTGATGCTGCAGAAACACTCAACCTTATCGATGAATATCAGGTCACCAATATTCACCTGGTGCCAACCCAGTTCATACGCATGCTCAGACTCGAGGAAAGCGACAGGTCAAATTTTTCCGGTGAAAGCCTGAAGATCGTGTGGCACGGTGCAGCCCCCTGCCCGCCAGACGTGAAACGAAGCATGATCGAATGGTGGGGACCTGTGATTTCTGAATACTACGGTTCCACTGAGGGTTCAATTGTAACAACGGTTGACTCTAATGACTGGCTGACAAAACCAGGTACCCTTGGCAAGCCGGTTCCCATTATGCAGGTAATGGTTATCAAAGATGACGGCACCGAGGCGCAGGTGGGTGAATCAGGCACTTTATATGTCAAGAATATTATGGGCAGTGATTTCGAGTATCACAACGATCCGGAAAAAACATCCAAGGCACATCTCGAACCCGGCGTTTTTACATTCGGTGACATCGGTTATCTTGATGAAGATGGTTACCTTTTTATGAGCGATCGAAAAATCGACATGATCATTTCAGGTGGCGTCAACATCTATCCCGCTGAAATAGAAGCAGTTCTCATCAATCACCCGAAAGTGGTCGATGCAGCGGTTTTCGGTATTCCGAATGATGAATTCGGCGAAGAAGTAAAAGGTGCCGTCGAACTCGTTGCCGGGACCACCGCCGACGATGAACTCGAGGCAGAAATTATCGCTCACTGCAAAGAGCACCTCGCCAGTTTCAAGGCACCCAGATCAGTCGATTTTGTAGAAGCCATGCCACGACATCCCACGGGGAAGCTACTAAAACGCCTGCTCAGGGATGAGTACTGGAAGGACAGTGGCAGAACAATCTGATTGAATTCAGGTGCCTTGCAATAGAAGCGTTATCAATTCGATCCGTTGAAGTCAGATGCTTCCTGGCGGGTATAGAATTTACTATCCCGAACGAATCCTGCAACCACGCTACCTTTCACTCGGCAAACACCGCCGCTTTCATCCCGGGCGACGACCCATTCATCAGGTAATGCGGTGATAAGATGTAGGGGTGCAGGTTTACCGTCTAGAAACCTGGCAATTTCTACCCGGCCGGTACTTTCGTCTCGAAAGGCCGGAATAAATCCGTATTTTCTGTTTTCCTGGGAGACACCATTCGTTCCGGTATACAGCAAATTTTGATCATGTATCGCTTTTAAATCCATTGGTACATCCTATCTGTCAACTAAATACATCTAGTCTGTGTAAAGTATAGTTGACAGTAGTGTCACAGCCCTGGACCAGGTGAATTAATGCATGTGCCGAAATTCCAGGGCCAGTAACACTTTATTTACATCCTCGGCAGTTCTGGGACATTTACAGCATATTGCATGCCATCATGAAAACCGGTTCAGAATCTGAAAGGCAGGTTACCCGCCTCGAGCTCAACCTAACGATTTAACTGGGTTGTGCATTTTTGATATATATAGGACCTGTTTCAATCTATTCCGGGCACCTTCCCGTATTCCCTGCTTTCGGATATACGATCACTCTATTGTCGTGCTGATACAATGGAACATACTCAAATTGCCTTTGACGAAGGATTCTTCAGGCTTTGTACACTCAATCCCATCGAGACTACGACGCCAGAAGGCCAAGGCAGCCAGATTCTTCTCACCTATTCGAATTTCCCATTTGCCCTTGAACCTTCCATATATTTCGTGAGCCAGCCAGATGCCCGTACCTTTCCGTCTGTAGGGGCGAAGTACGAAGAATTCTTCCATATCCCATATATCCAGACCGTTACCGAGTGCAGATCCTTTTTCTACCAGCGCAAAGCCAACTGGATATGAATCCTCAAACGCAAGAAAGGCGAAGTTGCCTGGTTTCTCCCAGTCGTAATCGTAGGTAAAACGCCCTTCGACGTCTGGACTGAGGTCGAAAAACTCAGACAGATCATAGAGATAGAGTGAGAGTAAATTGCCTAATAACCTACCGTGTGAACGCTTATCCGCTTCGATCACCCTGAGACTCATCTTGTCATTACCCCTCCTATCGGTATCAATAACAATTCTATCCGTCCGGGATGTTTCTTTACCACTTTCCAACATCCCGGACCCTGAATTGAATATTTACCAGACAGAGCGGGTCGTCCCTCATCCGGGATCGTGTATTTGCAAATATCTACAGTTGATTAACCGGGACCCCGGCAGGTTTACTGTGCGAATATCGGGCGATGCCATGACATTTGACGACCCGGTCACTATTAATGTTTTATTGGGGAAGGTGTAGGGTCAACAACGCAGTATATAACCCGACTAATTGAAGCTACTTTAACAATCTGAAACAGCAAGGAGGAATTATGCCAGCACTCGATGGAATCCGAATTCTGGATATGACCCAGTACGAAGCAGGAACCTCCTGCACCCAGGCGCTCGCCTGGATGGGTGCAGATGTTGTAAAGGTCGAACGACCGGAAACCGGTGATCCCGGCAGGGGTCGTGGCAATGGTGATGCTGAATACTTTCTTATGTGGAACAGTAATAAACGAAGTATCACACTGGCACTTGAGAAACCTGAGGGCAGGGATCTGCTGTTGAAAATGTTGCCGCACTACGACGTTTTTGTCGAAAACTACGGGCCTGGTGTTATTGAAAAACTGAATATTGGCTACGACACGATGAAAGAGATAAATCCCGGACTCGTTTATGCACGTCTTAAGGGATTTGGTACCAGTGGTCCCCACTCCGACTACAAGTGTTTTGATATGGTGGCCCAGGCTGCCGGTGGCGCATTCTCTATTACCGGTGAAGAAGATGGTCCACCCATGAGACCTGGTCCGACAATCGGTGATGCGGGGACCGGTGTTCAGTTAGCACTTGCGATCCTTGCAGCCTACATCCAGAAATTAAAAACGGGTAAAGGCCAACTCGTTGAAATATCAATGCAGGAAGCCATGACTTATTATCTGCGCACCGCCCTAGCTCAATCGTTAGGTGGCAATCAGGTGACACCCCGAAGCGGTAACGGCCAGTCCCCGGTTGTGAACCTCTACCCCTGTTCTCCAGGTGGGGTAAACGATTACGTTTTTATCATGGCGGTAACACCACGAATGTGGGAAATGCTCTGCAAGGCGATCGGTCGAGAGGAGCTGACGTCTGACCCTCGCTTTGAGAGCGCAAAAGCCCGATTTGAAAACCGGGATGCCCTGCGAGAGGAGATCAGCGCCTGGACAATTCAACATGAAAAATTCGAGGCAATGGAGTTACTTGCTGCTGCTGATGTACCTGCGAGCGCTATCCTGGATTCAGTGGACCTCTTTAAGGATAAGCATTTGGTCGAAAGAGGTTTTATTCACGAGGTGGAACACGAGACTCGCGGCAAGATCAGATTGCTAGGCTGGCCAGCCAGATTTTCGGAAAGCAGTGTAAATATTACTGCTGCTCCATCTCTCGGCAAGCATACGGATGAGGTTATCCTCAGTGATCTGGATCTGTCAGAAGCTGAAGTTGAGAGCCTTCGAGACAAGGGTGTACTAGGCTAGCACACCGATCTAATAAGCTGCCTGGGGACGCAATACAACGAATAGTTCCAGCGACTAATTACCATTCCCATCAACAGGACCGGTCAATGAACAAGCGAGACAAGAATCCAACCAGGCGAGAACTGCTGCGGGCCACAGTTACAGGTCTTACGGTAACAGCAGCATCCAAAGTACTGGCAGTCACATCAGGTACCAGATCTCCAAATAATTCACTAGTCGACAGGGAAAAACTTATGACGCAACAACCGCTCCATTATAAATCTCTTTCCGAAGTTGCGACTGGAATATCGACCGGCGACCTCAATTCAGCAGAGGTAACCGAAGCGCTGCTTGCTCGGATCGAGGCCCTCGAACCGAAACTCCATTCATATATAACGGTGATGGGGCAAGAAGCGCTGGAAAAAGCAGCCGAAGCCGACACAGAGCGGAACCAGGATAAGCCCCTGGGTCCATTGCACGGTGTACCCATTGCGGTAAAAGATCTATGTCACAAGACTGGTAGTCCAACGACGGCGGGACACAGCTTTCGCAAGAACCTGGTCTCAGATGCCGATGCAACCGTCGTTGCCAGACTCGAAGCGGCAGGTGCAATTATTGTAGGTAAACTTGCAACGACTGAAGGTGCAATGGTCGGTTACCACCGGGAATTCGAAGTTCCCCGTAATCCCTGGGGTGAACTGGATCGCTGGCCGGGTGTCTCGTCCGGTGGCTCTGGTGTAGCAACTGCTGCAGGTCTATGTTTTGGATCACTCGGCACAGATACCGGAGGTTCTATCCGATACCCTTCGGCCGCCAACGGAATCGTCGGCCTGAAACCAACCTGGGGGCGGGTTAGTCGCTACCGTGTACTGGACCTCGGGCCCACTCTCGATCACATTGGTCCAATGACACGTAACGTCAGGGATGCAGCACGAATACTTGGCGTGATTGCAGGGCATGACAACAACGATCCAACTTCGCTTTCAGATCCGGTACCGGATTATGAAACTGAGATGGAGCAGGGTGTATCAGGTCTTCGCATAGGCTGGGACGAGAAATTTGCGACTGATGATGTTGAGCCTTATGTGGCAAAAGCCGTTAGGTCTGCTGTTGAAAGTCTTGCGAGTCTTGGCGCTGAGATTGTCAATATCAAAGTACCATTACTGGAAGAGGACGAATCCGCCGCCTGGGGTATTCTTGCTGCTGCCGAAGCGGCAGCGGTTCACGAGGCCACCTTTCCTGCCAAAGAGAAAGAATACGGTGTCTACTTTCGTCAATTTCTGGAAAGTGGCAGAAATACGACATCTGTTGACCTGGCAAAAGCGGTATTCGCCAGGAAAAATGCTGCAGGTCGCATGGCACCCGTATTTAGAGACATCGATCTCCTGGCCTGCCCGACACTCGCAACGGAATCGTTCCGATACAACCCGGAAGATGCGTATGGCGGCATAGATATTGATCGGGGAATACTGGCTGGCGTTCCTCTTCAGTGGTTTGGACGAAGCGGTCGATTCATCACCATCTGGGACTACAACGGTTATCCTACTTTGTCAGTGCCATGTGGCTTCTCACCGGATACGATTCCGCTAAGTCTGCAACTCGTTGCACCACCCCTTGCCGAAGCGACACTTTGCCGGGCTGGTCATGCTTTCGAACAGGCCCATGACTTCCACCTGCAACATCCGCCAATAGGATAGACCTGGCAGACTTTTTCCAGCACCCTACAGGCAATTGAGCGTATAGCTGTCGACCTCGGTGTTCTTTAACTGGTACGAGAAGTAGCTTTCATCTGTTGATCGTCTGAGGAGGCCATGAAATGCCCGCAGAAGTCAGTCTGCTGCACCCTCAGCAATACGTTCTTCGACATCCCGCAGCTTATCCTTGCCGAAATAGATTTCTCCATCCACAAAGAATGTCGGAGAACCAAAGGCACCCATTTCAACCGATCGACTGGTATTGTCGATCAACTGCTTTTTGACCTCCGGGTCCTGTGAACCAGCAACAATCTCTGCCGCAGGTAATCCTGACTCCTGAAGCGCACTCGTAATAACATCCACCTCATCCATTTTTTTCGGGTCACACCACATGTGCCGATAAACCTCATCTACGTACCGAGCAAAATAGTCATTCGACTGAGCGAAAACCGCACCCCGCATGATCTGAAGCGTATTGACGGGGAAATAGGGATTTGACTGAAAATTAGTAATTTTGTGCTTTTTGAGAAATCTCTCGGTTTCAATACCCTGGTACTCAGGTTTGTTTTTAATACCCTGCAGTGAAACTGCAGGGGATGCATTATTGGTCGCCTTGAATACACCACCAATCAGTGCGGGGACATACTCGAATTGAAGGCCTGTTCTTTTCTCAATTTCGGGGATCACCAGATGACTCAGGTAGGCATTTGGACTACCAAAATCAAAGTGGAATTCTACTTTCATGTGCTGCTCCTGGATGAATGAATCTACTCACAAGAGGGATACCAAACGTCATTATCTGCCTAAGAATCCCGATTCGGATTATGTTATCGACAGTCTATATCTGCAAATAAATATGAATTCAGAAGGATCTGTCTATTCATTTTTCCATTCCATAAGTTTTATGATGCAACCACTATTGTTTCTTCATTCAACTCATCCGACAGGACAAGCTTGTGATTAAAATTGATACCGGAACCGATGAACTCTTGTGCCATATCGAAGACAGGGTCGGTGTTATTACCCTGAACAAACCCCACAAGAAGAACGCATTAGGGGACATTCTAACGCCTGCTTTAAGGCAAACGCTGTTGACCGTCGAGGAGGATGAACGGATCGGCTGCGTGATGATTACGGGAACAGGGGATGCTTTTTGCTCTGGCGGTGACGTAAGCGGCATGGGGGGAGCAGGCGCAGATGAAAAGCCGAAGACAACCGATGAGCGCATTGCAGAGTTGACCCATAAACAGGAAACGCTGACCTTGCGAATTCATGAGCTCAAAAAACTCACTATCGCTGCTCTACCGGGACCCGCAGCAGGTGCTGGTCTTTCTATTGCACTCGCTTGCGATTTGAGAATCGCCTCGGATAATGCCTTCGTCATCACTGCTTTCAGAAATATCGGACTATCGGGTGACTACGGCGGCAGCTGGTTTCTACCCAGACTGATTGGCCTCGCCAGGGCGAAAGAACTCTACTATTTCGCTGACAGGGTGAGTGCAACAGAAGCGGTGCAGATTGGCCTGATCAACAAGGTATTCCCAAAGGCTTCGTTCAGAGATGATGCTATGGCCTATGCCAGCAGACTCGCTAACGGACCAACTCAGGCGCTGGGGCGGATGAAAATAAATTTGAATCGGGGTATGGACCAGAGCCTTGCGGAGAGTCTTTCACTGGAAGCGCATCATCTGATTGAAAGTGGCGGTACAGAAGAATCAAGAGAAGCAATTCGAGCATTTATGGAAAAGCGCACCCCGGAATTTCACAACAAAGCGGTGAAGTGATGACAGTCGACGTTAGCATCAAGTACAAATGATTGACCGACTTCATCGACACATTCCATCTCGCTGCCTTTTTTTGGGGATCAGCCCGGTTGTAGGCTCGAACTGAAATCATGGAAAAGAGGGGCTTTTCACTTACGCAATCTCCCCTTGTCCACGTTAAGTAAATCGATCATATCGGGTTAATTCAACGAAACAACCCGATAGATCTTACGGTCAGGCAAAAAACGCTCTTTGATCGAAGGGTCCTCAACTTCAATCGCACGAGCCTCGTAGACATTCTCGCCAATTTTTAATCTGATGCGGTTATCAAGCTTGATATGTTGATGCCATCTGCGAGATTCTGCCGCGTCGATGTATAGTTCATCTCCGATTACCGTGACCCTGAGATAGACCGAATAAGGCTTTTCTGGTCGGGTTTCGAGTTGCAGCAACTTATAGTTCCTGGCGAATGCCCATGAATCCGTATGCCTTTCTTCACCCTTAAGCGATTTACCTGCAAACACGAGAAATGGACTCTGGCAACTGCTCAGCGTGAGAACCAGCAAAATCGATAATACGTGTATCTGAATGTTATTCATTCTCTCATCCAGCAATTGGATGCCGATCAGATCAGTAGTCCTCTTTCCCAAACAGATCATCAAACGGAATCATGATCCCTTCCTGATAAGGTTCTCTTTGTTTCATTCGCTCATACCAGGCCATTACCTGCGGAGGTCTGTTTACTTCCAGTCCCATTTCAAAGTAACGATACAACGTTGCCGCAGCGGGAATATCACCCAGTGTAAACCGGTCTCCTGCCAGGAAGCGCTGTTGTTCAAGCAGTTCGTTCAGTAAACCAAAACAGGATTCACAAATACTCCCTGTAGCTTTGATCCGCCTGCTATTACGTTTTTCTTCTGGCATTCGATAATATCCCCAGAACAGCCCCATGAAATTGGGCTGAAGGAAGCTCAAAGACCAGTCCATCCAGCGGTCACACATTGATCTTTTAAATGCATCCTGCGGCCAGAGGTCCTCGTTGCGAAACGTCGCACCGAGATAACGGATAATACTGTGACTCTCCCACAGAATTTTATCATCGTGCCGGATTACGGGAATTCTTCCGTGTGGGTTCATTTCGAGGAATTCATCCGAATCCAGCCAGCCGAAATCGCCACCAACTTCTATCTGGTCATATTCTACCTGCAGTTCTTTTAGCGCCCACATGACCTTCTGAACGTTGAACGCGCTTTTTCGACCCCAGAGTGTAATCATCTGCTTGTTATCCTTATTTGAACTTGTTTCAGCAGTAAACCGTGATATCGTCCATTTTATCCGCTACCCCGGTGATCCAGTGCAATTCTAAAAAGTGTAATTCTAATAGATGAAGGAGCAACAGGTGATCATAGTTAACGCAATAATCGAAACCAACCAGGCTAATATTGAATCAATCAGATCAGCAATCGAGGTTATGGAGAAAGCCAGTCGAGCCGAGGACGGATGCCACGACTATACGTTTTCAGTCGAATTAAACGACGCAGACAAGCTCAGAATCACCGAGAAATGGGAGAGTATGGAAGCACTGAAGATACATTTTCAGACACCACATATGGCGGCATTCCAGGCGGCCATGACAGAACACCCACCGACAAGTGTTTCCGCGCATTTCTATGAGGCAACCGAGGTTACACCACCTTAGAGACAGCATCGCTGCCAACCAGTGTTTCGCTCTCCTGCCAAAGTCTCCGGCGTAAAAAGTCATCCTCGGCAAGCGGTGAGCAACTGGCTTTCTTACACTGGTCGTAGTATTGACCTGTAACCTGATCAAGCGATTTGTCACTGGCCAGCATGATATTAGTTTTAGCCCCTTCTTCCGGAGAGATGAACATCAGATCTATGATTTTGCGGAACAACCAGGGTACATCCCTTGTTATACCGGTTCTTACCCCACCAGGATGCAGGACATTCGAGGTAACACCAGTGCCTTCAAGACGCTTCGCCAGTTCAACCGCAAACAGCACATTTGCCAACTTGGATTGACGATAAGCAGCCTGGGCTGAATATTTCTTCTGACCCCTGAAACTGTCAATGTCCAACTCTCCGCTCTTGTGCATCATTGATGAGACCGTGACTACCCTTGATGGTGCAGAGGATTTCAGGATGTCCAGAAGTCGCGTCGTGAGCAGAAAGTGGGCAAGGTGATTCACACCAAATTGCATTTCAAATCCGTCCTGGGTCAATTTTCTTTTTAACGGAAATACACCGGCGTTATTGATGAGCACGTCGAGCCGGTCGAACTGACTGACATATCTATCCGTGACTGAGCGCACAGAGTCAAGAGAGGCAAGATCACAGGGCAGGTTTATCGCCTCATTTGAGGATGTACTGGTCGCATTAATCAGCTTCAATGCTTCGATCGTTTTGTCACCAATTCGGCATGCTAGAACAACAGAAGCGCCTAGTTTTGCCAGCTCAACAGCGGTTACCTTTCCGATACCGCTATTTCCGCCGGTAATCAAAACTCGCTTGCCGTTCATAGACTTCCCCATATCCATCCCATAAGTAGAGACTATTACTGAAAATCAATGATTACCAGCGGTGAAGGATGAGGTAACCTGTAGATCCAAGCCAGCAATAGCCGCCTTATGAACAAAATAGCCCTGATTCTCAGCCTTTTACTGATGGCCACTGGCTGTTCCGAATCAAACAAAAACACCACGCAACTATCTGAGGATCAGGCCATTTCCTGGTTTGACGGCAACATAGATGAGGCCTTCGCCCTGGCTAAATCAGAAAACAAACCGATATTCCTTTATTGGGGAGCCGTTTGGTGCCCACCCTGCCAGGAGATTAAACAAACGGTATTCAAGAGCAGGCGATTTATCGCACAGACTCGATCATTCGTTCCTATTTATCTGGACGGTGATACACAGCAAGCCCAGTCCCTGGGGGAGAAGTTTGGCGTCAAGGGCTATCCAACAATGATTGTATTCAGTGCAACAGGTACAGAACTGACCAGAATCCCTGGCGGTATAGACATTTCCCGGTACAACGATGTACTTGAACTTTCACTCAAGGCAATAAAGCCAGTATCTGCGCTGGTCCAGCTCGTCCTATCGAGCCCAGAGAAAGTCAGTCAAAACGATCTTAAATCGCTGGCATATTATTCCTGGGGCCAGGATCACGATGCACTGCCAGAGGACTATCGGCCTGAATTATTTCTGACGATGTCGGAACTCGCAGATGATGAAGTTTCAGCATCCCGCCTGTACATGCAGTATCTCTACGAAGTAGCGCTTGCTCACGATGAAAACGAAGCAGGCTCTGATTCTTCAGGTGAGGACAATCTTGACAATGACAATCTTGACAATAATGAAGCGCGAATTGTTCCTGTTGCTGGCGCCCTTCAAAAAGTCAAAGAAATCCTTGCTTCGGAAACATTAACTCTTGCCTGCTGGGATTCTTTAGCCTATTACGCATTGGATCTGTTGCCTCATATTGCAACGGGTTCCGATCAGATGGCGCTGAAATCTATCTGGATATCTCAACTGGAACAACTATCAAACCACGAATCGCTCTCTGTTGCGGAACAACTTGCCGGGTTATTTCCGAGGCTTGAGTTCTATTTTATGGATGATGAAGACCGCCCTCTTAGTCCCGAGCTGAAAACAAGAGTGCTGGAAAAAACAGCGATCGCGGATAGCGCCACAAAAAATTCGTTTGCAAGGCAAAGTGTTGTTAACCAGATTAATCATGTCTTACAAACGGCCAATCTGATAGATGAAGCAAAAGAGCTGCTAACAACAGAATTGAAGCGCTCAAAGTCACCTTATTATTTCATGAGCAGCCTCGCGGCTATCGCTGAAAAACAGAATCAGCCTGAAGAAGCCATAAAATGGCGACGCATGGCTTACGAGGACTCAACAGGTACCGCAACCAGATTCCAATGGGGCGCTAACTATATTCGGACTATCATCCGAATCAGACCTGATGATCATGAACTGATCATACTAACGTCCATGGCGCTGCTCGATGAGTTGCAAACAACATCCGAGATCTTTGCTGGTAGAAATTTCCGGATACTTCGATCACTGAACACTGCGCTTGTTGATTGGCAGTCAGAGCGACAGCAGGTTCTATTAGCAGAATTTGACAGGGCCGTCAGTCAACGATGTAACGAACAGATATCAGGCAGCGTCGAAGCATCCAACTGCGCAAGCCTGCTTAAACAGGGTTAGTTGGACCAACCTGCCGCGAACTGTTCTTCCATCTTGAACTGTTCGCGGATTATATCCAGTCTTGTTTCCAGGCCTGCCATCATAGCCTGAAACGGTTTCTGAGACATAAAATCCTCAAGTGCAGGTTCAAAAGCGGGTCGCCAATACTCCCGCCATCCTTCATCTACAGCCCTTTGCATATAAATAAGCGCTACCTGTTCTTTTCCTTCGATTACCGCGAGCAACGCTTTACGGTACCAATCTGTCGGGTCCGCGTGACCTAATTGCTTCAATTGCTCGTCGAGATATTCAATGGTATTTGTCGTTACCTGCGAAGCCAGTCTGGTCTTGCCAAGTTGTTTGTATGAAAATGCTGCTGCAATTTTAGCGTCCGTCGCCAACTTAAGCGTATATTCATCCTGATGAACCATACCAGTTGGTTCCGACAAAGATTTTTCATAGAGTCTGGTAGCCTCCTTGAATTCACCGAGAAAATAGGATGCCCAAATCTGATCGTTATATCCTTCCTGAGCTCCGTTTTTTAGCGACTGCAACTGCTTTAGAACAATCATTGCACTATCAGCATCACCATCGGCTGCGAATCGTTGCACCCTGAACCAGTGTGCTTTCGATCTGTACATCTCAGGAATTCCATTTTCCGTCGCCTGTGTATACCAGGCATCCGAACTGTCGAAATCACTAACGGCCGCATAAAGTTTCGCGATTTCAAAAGCAACCGAAGGATCGTTGTCTAGATCGTAACTCCTTTCATACTGACTGATCGCTTCAGCAATCCTGCCACGGCGATCATTGATACCGCCCACCAGCGTATATGCTTTGCTGTAAAACGGATCCGCTTCCACAATCTGACTGAATATCTGCATCGCTTCGGCATCTCTTCCCTGGCCAATCAGCATGGTTGCAACATTGTAGCCAGCGACCGCCGATTTAGGATCAAGGGAATAGGCTTTTTGATAGAACTCCAATTGTTCCGCCTTGTCATCCAACAGTCCGGCGTACCACATGAAGGCCATGGCATAACTGGGATTCAGCGCAATCGCTTTTTGAAATGCCGCCCGGGCCTGCTCTTCATTACCTTTCTCGTGGCTAAGTATGAGCCCTTTACTGGCCCATGCGATTCCGAGATCCGGGTCGAGAGAGAGCGCCTGGTCAACTGATTCTCTCGCCTTCGTTATGCCTTCCGTCCGATCCATGAACTCATAGTTGACGAGTAGGGTATGTGCATCCGCTTTTCCGGCATAGGCGAGCGCATATGACGGATCAGTATCAATCGCACGCTGAAAGAATCTCGCCGCATCCTTCAAACCCTGTTCGGTTCTTTTGGCCATCTCTGACTGACCCATGCTATAGGCTATCAAAGCCTCGGGATTCGCCGACTTTTGCCGGTTTACCGGTACACTGTCACTAAAGAGCGTAAGTTGCAGTTGGTTTGAGACTGCATGTGATATCTCATCCTGGATTTTGAATATATCTGTAAACTGGCGCTCATATGTTTCTGACCAGAGATGCGCTCCTGTTGACACATCTATTAACTGGGCAGTCACCCGAATTGTATCGTCTACATCATTTCTTCTGACGCTTCCTTCAAGAATGGTGGCAACACCTAATTCTGTACCGATATCCTGGACATTTTTGTTGACCCCCTTATAGGCAAAAGAGGAAGTCCGTGCGGCTACACGAAGCTCGGTCATTCTTGATAAGACGTTGAGCAGTTCTTCGGTGAGTCCATCAGCAAAAAACTGATCTCTGGATTCGTTGCTGAAAATAACAAAGGGTAAAACCGCGATTGAATCATAGGAAACTTTTGTTGATTCAGGTTGTGGCTCCTCTTCAATTTCCATCTGAACAAAAAACAGGCCAATTACCAGAACTCCCAGAATCCCGATCATACCGAATTCAGTCTTCCTGCTTAGGAGCGTTTCATGTTCTTTTCCATCATCAAAGCTGATGCCGTCACGATTAATATCGAAGACCCAGGCCAGGATCAATACAACGGGGAATCCGCCAAAGAAGGCAAATACAAGATTCCTCATCAGTGAATCAGGCAAACCAAGTGCCGGGGAAAGGATGTCTACTACTTGAATGATCGGCCAGAAAGCGATGATATAGAAGGTGGCAACACGTATGACACGCCTGCGTTTCAATTCCTCATATATAGATCGTATTCCTTCAGCAGACATGGCTTTACTCTATCCGAATATCGGCCGAGACAGTACGAATGACGACTTCCGAAGCACCATCGCCTATCTGTGTCGTAAGTTTTTGACGACCCATAAATGCTTTCTCAATCTTATCGTTGCTTAAGCTGTTTTTAATTTCTCCACCCAGGCCAGCTTCCAGCTCAAGAACGGCATTTACATCGCCCAGCAGATCCAGATTGATATCACCACTGACACTTTTAAGCTCGGCTGAGGTTCCCTCAATAACACCCGCGTCCATTTCTATGGTTCCGCTGACACTACGACCTCTGAGCTTGTCTGCGGCTTCTGTTTCTACCTCAATGTCACCGGATATGGATTCGACAGCG
>CAZJRI010000009.1:44821-45262 GCA_964548025.1 uncultured Pseudomonadales bacterium | reverse complement strand
CCACCTATATGTTTTTGGACGTCGATTTCACCGCTTACCGTTGTCGCATGTAACATGCCTTCGCAATCCACGACTTCAATTTCACCGCTTACGCTATTAGCCAGGATACGATCATCAACGTTATCAACGCGCAGATCACCACTAACAGATTTAAGACGGGCACCACCGCTGATGTCTTCAATTGTTACTTCTGTAGAAACACCACTGAAATCCACCCTGCTGCCTGCAGGTACATGGATGGAAAGATTTGATCCGTCACCCCAATTAACATCCCGCCGGGGCATCTTCACCTCGATAAGTGCTTTCTCACTATTAACCTCAAAGTTCAGCCCCTCGGCAAGATCATCCAGTTCACCTTTTATCGTAATCTCGTTACGGTCCCAACCACTGATACTCACGTCCCCTCGAACGTTAACTATTCTGACCAGCCCGTCGCTTGAT
>CAZJRI010000009.1:43464-44811 GCA_964548025.1 uncultured Pseudomonadales bacterium | reverse complement strand
CATCTTGGTGATATCAACATCTTCACCTGCAAAACAGATCACAGGCAACAGGATTACGAATAAAACCAGTTTTCTTCTCATAGTTAGTCTTACCATATGAATGACATCACTAATAGGACGTTAAGCCCGATGAAATGGTTTGAGCAATTATGCCACGGGCCAGGCTGATCCAACTATATATGTATTCAGAGCAATCAATTCTTCAAGGTCCAATTTAGTTCTCTGACTGGGCGGTTTATCCTCAACATTTACGACCATTTCTCTTACTGCTCTGAGGGTGGATGCGGCATCACCGATATCAATGGTACCCGGGTTAATTCACTCTACGACTGATTTCCGCTTCGACTCTCCATATCCTGTCTTGCCCCCAGCACGAAAATCCATCGTCTCGGTTACCGCCGGTAATCCTGAAACTGGGCACACCCCATAATCCTTCAGCAAGCATCTCCTGCACATTGTCATCCAGGAGGCGCTCCCATTGATCATTGTCGAATTGGCTGAGGGCTTCTTTCCAATCCAGTTCAATCGATTCGATTATCTGGCGCAAACCCGCATCGCTGCCAATATCCAGACCATCAGCCCAGGCTGCTTCAAGATAAGCGGTAATAAATGCCGCTCCCCTTCCCTGACTTTCAACCCAGGGATAGAGCGAGAAAGCCCTTTTTACAGGTTCACCAAACGGATCGACAAAGTTGCCAAAACGTACGTTGTTGGCAGCGGCTTCACGTTTTGAGTCCGAGATGATATAGAGCTGTTTATCAATCGGCGCCGAAACACCCCGCATCATCATGGGCATCACCGGGCGTATTCGGAGCTGAACACCGCTTCTGTCCACCAGATCCATCACACGACCGTGACCTACGGCGGTATATGGACTTCTCAAAGAAGGAAAGTATTCCAGAGTAACCGAATTGGCATTCAGACCACTTACAGAATCAACTTCAGGCTGCGGTACACATAAATCAGTATCAACACCTTGGCCAAAACCCAGTGAACATAACCTCTCCTCAAGCAGGTGAAGTCGATCGAGCCCCCAATACCATTCTCCATCAAAGTAAAACATCGCACCCAGATAGTGTCGCTTTCGCCTTCTAAGCTGATTTCCTTCCTCCAGCGCTGCGGCTATTTCATTTTCGTTGAAGCTACCTTCCAGGTTCCCTGACCACATCTTCTCGCCAATTTCCGCAGCTTTCTCACCAAAATCCGCACTCGCAAGGCAATCCAGAAGCTTCTGGTTGGCGACCCTGACCATCTCGGATGATGGGAGAACCGGATTGGCTGAAAAGTCCACCTTAAAATAGGATGCCACACTGCGAGCATCGCCCAGTGCCCATTGCCTGAATCTTT
>CAZJRI010000009.1:0-43454 GCA_964548025.1 uncultured Pseudomonadales bacterium | reverse complement strand
ACGTCACCCTGGTATTCCTCCGGGGGTGCTGAGACCAGGTGCGGTACCCACTCAAGGCCATATCTGGCCCGTAGCGCCGTGAACCTTTGCACAGCAAGGTGGCTATAGGGATCATCTGCCTGGTGGAAATAGTGAACGACGGGCGGTTTGCCGAAAATCAGACGTTGAACTCTGGCTTTCAATCGAGAGGCATTCCGGCGAGCATCACTGGCGAGAATTCTCATCACCGTGGAACGAATGCGGGTTTCTGGTTTCATGTTTCGACTATCAGATTTTCACAACCAGACTCGCCGATAATTTCAATGACATCCTTTTGTTCAGATTCGTTTAGACTGTGATACTCCTGCCTGATCCATTGCAGGCACTTTGCCTGATACGGAAATACAGGTTGTTGCCAGCTTCTTCCATCAATCTCTGTATCGAAATTCTCCTTGCCTTCATTCATCGCCTCTGCATTGGCAATCTGAAAGGGTACATAGACTCTACCAAGTTCGGATAGAAGCTCAGACAGCACATCCTTTGCATCCTGTCTTGACAGCCAGTCCTCTGTCTCGGGTTCCTGCCCGCTAAGGTCATCCATTACATCGGTCCATGCAAACACCCGGGGAGCCACTGAAAGGCAGATTTTCATAGGCGTCGGATCAAATCGACACAACTGGGTTAGCTGACCATAAATTGCAAAATCTGCGGATCCAGGTCGTTGCCCCAAGAGAAATTTTTGCCTCTGTAGTAATCGATCCATGATCCCCAGAAATCTCTTGTAACTGTCCTCTATTACTGGCGCAGTGATATCGTTAGACCCAACCACATAGAGACGGGATATCTGGCGCTCCCTGACAAGTTCGCCGGCCTTCTGCAGCATCGATTCCGGTGCCTGAAGATTTCTCCAGCGCGGCAGTATATTTCCACCCTGCTCGATGTCGTCCTCATAATACCAGCGGTAATGGAACATGGCTTTCGTCAACCATTCATCACCATAATCCTCAAGCAAATAGTTGATGAACGCCATAACCGGATCGTTGGGTATTACGCTTCTTGGTTCAACCTCGGTTTCAAATCGACGGATTAGCGGTGTTGAATCAACAACCGCTTCATAGTCTCCAGACTCATCCTTCAGGTAAAAAGTCGGCAGCAGACCTACTTTGGGTTTTGGCATCTCCGCACCAACCATCTCATCGCCTACGAGAAATGAATACGGGATTCGACGATATCGGAGTAACGCCATCATCTTTCGTGTATAAGGTGAACCCGGGGCACCTTTGAATTTTACGGGATACTCGATCGACATATTGTTTGCTCCACCGCTAGAGAATGGTCATGGAGAGGATGGTCTTTGAAAAAAGTCTGCCATTCCTGCTCTCCCTTTTCGAGAAAGGTATAGGTAATTGCCGGGACTTTTAGCTGCCCCCCACATCAACATTGGTTCCCTCATCAAGGTGCCTCATTAGACCTTTAAGAGTCCTTATCTGCTCTTTCTTCTCCATGTTATTCTCAAAACAGAAATTTGAAGGTGTAGGAGTCTAGCCCCGGCAGAAACCATCATCAAGCTGCACAGAGATTTCCAAGGGACGCATGATTTGAAGGCGCATCTTCTGAGACAGATATCGTGAGTATTCAGCCTCATTTGCTCTCCCTTAGCATGCGATTCTGTCCCTACCTCATAATATCGATCCGTTGTGATGATTGCTGAATACCAGCTCCAGCTATTACCGGAGAGGAATTAACCAGCTCGAAAATGGAATATCTTGAGCGCTCTTTCAGGAAAACGGTCGACAAACTCAGGGCTGGCCGGAAATTCACCCAGGCGCCTGAAGGTTGGTTGATATCTGGCCATCAGATTAGGCAGGTAGTCCAGACCCAGATAGGGGCTATTGAGAGTCATGATCACTTCAGTGCCGGGTTTCGAGAGCCTGCCAAGTCTTTTTAACAGCGTCACATAATCCTTCTCGGCATCGAAACTACCTCTTTGACGTGTCGGCGGATCAATTATGACCGTATCATAGGGCCCTGATTTCTGGATCCGCCCCCACGACCTGAATATATTGTGAGGAATTGACCGTACGGCTCGTGAATCCTGACCGTTCAGTTCGTGATTTCTCTTTCCCCAGTCAATGCTCGATTTACTCATATCTACATTCACAACCTGCCTGGCATTACCAGCGAGCGCCGCAACCGACAACGAGCAGGTATAGGCAAATAGATTGAGTACGCTCTTATTCTCACTATTCGCCTTCAGCCAGGCCCTCAGTGGACGCATATCCAGGAATAATCCCGCGTTCTGGTGCAAGCCAGGTTGGACTTCAAATTTCAGGCCATTTTCAACCACCACAATCTTCGGATGATCTTCACCCCATATACAGGCCGAAGCCGCCCCTTTACCTGATCGTTGTTGGTATACAATAGAAGAGATCTGTCCGAGTTTATCACTCGCAAGTGCCAGTTCGGTCAGTTCATCAATTTCAGTGATCGGCTGGTAACCGACAATCAAGAGGACAGGTGGGTACCAATCAACGTTAATATGATCAAGACCCTCATGCATATGACCGCGACCGTGGAAAATTCGAAACGGTTCCAGGCTTGGCTGTGCGAAACTACGCTGAAATGCCTGCTCTAAAGGTTGGTACATTGAAAAATGATATCTGCAACAAATATCAAAAGAGATTATCTTATTTGAGCTTCAGGGGAAAAACGGAAAATTTATACCTGATATATCCGCGTGAATCGATGCAACTTGTTATAGCGAATCATCGACTGGATTTCTTTAACGTATTTGGTGCCTCGCTCAGAATATCTGACCAATCCATTTGCGAGTTGCTCACCCACTGGTGAAAGTTGCTGTCGTCTGGCTTCAAATCGAATGCTGCGCAACTCTCTGTATGCGTGGTGTGTATTGATCGTTCTCACATAATATTGAACTCCCTGCTCAACGGAATCAAAAGTCGCCACTTCGTGCATCAGCCCTGATTCTCTCTGCAGTGGTTTGAGTCCACAGCCCCGATTAAAACACCAGATACCAAAGAAATTATTACCCTCGGTGGCGAATCGTGATGTCCCCCATCCGGATTCTTTCGCAGCCTGGGCTACAACCAGAGATGCCGGTACAACGTCTACCCGCGCTAACAGTGTGCCAATTCTAACGGCTATCCGACTACCTTCGGCTCGGATGCCATAGCGTCTTTCCAGCCTGTCAACTTCTTCCAACTGGGCAGGCGACAGATTTCGAAACGCCAGCAAAATGTCGCCCATCGAGAGCAACCTCTGACGCTCAAGCATAATCTCCTTGTTAGCCCTGTGAATCATCGGCAACAGGAAATTATAAAATGCTTCTTTTCGCTGAACGCTATTGCTGATTCTTGAAAAATTGGGTTGGGAATATCTATTGTTGTCACCCAACGACACAGGGTTGTGGTGAAAAGCTCCAGAATTGTTTGTTGCCATCAAGCTAACAGCATTATCTGAAGATTTTCCGACCTGCCCACCAGGAAATGATTCATCAGCCCATGCGACAGGTTTCAAAACCAGCAAAGCAAGAGTAATCAGAAGCGTTTGGGGAGTCATTTATGTCCGTCATTTGGTATGAACGGCGGCATTTTAGCGACAAAGTGAAGTTTTCTCCATGATTTACACAAAAAAAGTCAATTGTAAGTATTTTCTTACAATAGCAAATCGGTTTAAGCGATTGAAACTATTAGATTTACTCAAAATCAAGCGCTGCCATAAAATGAAGAAACCTTCATAATTAGAGAATTTCGCAGCGCCAATCCACATTTTTTCTCAATTCTGAAGTCGATTTGGCAGCAAAACAGAATATTTCGCATCGAAATGCTGTTTTTGTTGTAATTTTGATGCCCTAAAACGCTACTGGCTCAACAACCGCTGAATTTCACTATTGCCCGAGATCGCATCAGCCAGATTTCGATCTTTCTCGGTTATTTTGTTGCCAGCATCATGTGTCGTCAGTCGAATACTGACCCGATTATAGACATTTGACCATTCCGGATGATGGTTGTGATTTTCTGCAAGTTCGGCCACGATCGTCATAAATCTGAATGCTGATTTGAAATCAGCAAACACCAGATCTGCTGTTAGCGAATGATCATCTTCCTGCCACATTCAACATTCCTGACTAACAATCCTGACCGACAATCCCAACGCTCGGCCAACTGACGATTCAAATGGCTGGGTTAATCAGATACTTCTCTCCTGTCGCCTGTTTTGAATATACCCGAATCGCTTCAGCAGACAGTGCTTCGAGAAGAGAAACTTCCTTTGTATAGTGACTCGCGAAGGTTGTTGTAATCTCGTCGGCAACTCTTTGTTTAAGCTTGCCGAAATTATCCGAACCTATCTTCTGAATAAACGGAGTCAGAAGCCACCCGCCGATTCCCCAGGCCATACCGAATGCACGATTAAAAACTGTCGGACTCCTGTCGAGTCCGCCGTAAATGTAGAGCTGTTTGTGAGTGGTTGAACCGTATCGGCTAAACTCCTTTGAGGTTTTGTTTGCAGCAACCTCCATTGCTGTCAGAATCTGACCGCCAAGTTTACCGCCCCCGGTCGCATCGAACCCGATTGTTGCTCCCGTTGCAACGAGTGCTTCTATCAGATCTTCCATGAAAGTGGCTTCACTGGAATTACAGACGTGTTTGGCACCGAGAGATTTCAGCAGATCAACGTGTTCGGATTTACGCACAACATTGACCAGTTGGACATCATCAGCCAGGCAGATCTTTACCAGCATTTGACCGAGATTAGAAGCGGCAGCGGTATGAACAAGGGCAGTATGGCCCTCCATCTTCATCGTCTCGACCATTCCCAGTGCTGTTAGTGGGTTGACGAACCAGGATGCTGCCTGCGCGGCTGTCGTACCGTCATGCATCACAAGACAACCTGAAGCAGGGATACATCGATACTCGGCGTACATGCCGCCACCAATCGCACCAACCATCTTGCCCTTTAATGCCTGTGCATTGACACCAGCGTCAACAACGACACCTGCACCCTCATTGCCAGCAGGTAGCGACTGATCCATTCGAGGTTCCACCATCCGCATCATCGCTTCAGGTATATCCATGGTAATGACTGGATCTTCTTTTGAACCACCCACACTAAGAGAACTTACGTCCGCCGGGCCAAGCAAGAGGCCCAGGTCCGAGGGGTTAATTGGAGAAGCCTCTACTCTAATCAGGACCTCATCGTCAGCGGGTACAGGCCGCTTGACCGTTTCGAGTGATATTTCAAGCTTCCCGCTGCTGGTTACCTTGGTTCTTAATTCTCTTGATGTTTCATCAGTCATCTTTTACTCCAGGATCAGTGCTCTAATCACTAATTCACTTTTATCAGTTCAATATCAAAAATCAGCGCGCTGTTACCCGGAATCGGACCCACGCCATTTTCTCCGTATGCCAGATCCGGATGGATATACAATCGCCATTTATCACCTTCCTTCATGAGCTGCAGCGCTTCCGTCCACCCTTTTATCACGCCATTTACAGGGAAGGATGCTGGCTCTCCTCTTTTGATGGAACTGTCGAATTCAGATCCATCGATGAATCTGCCTGCATAGTGAGTAACCACCGTATCCGTCAGGCCCGGGGTGTTGCCTGAACCACTTTCAATAATCTCATACTGCAATCCCGATTCAGTGATTATCACCTCATCTCTGGCTCCATTTTCTTTTAGAAACGCTTCTGCTTCTGCCATTTTTTGTACTGACACTCCTTCATCGGTCGAGACTTTTTCAACACAGCCAAACAGTGTAGATAGCAACACGGCGGCTAATAAAATTCTAAAGTCGGTAATTTGAAATCTGATTTTCTTATTCCTTCATTTATTCGCAGAGCATAACTTTCTCATTAGCAAGAGGCCAGAAGGCCGCCTGAAAATAGATGCCCTTTTTGAGTATGCATTCATCTGATCGAACTTCAGAGTGATTGTCGTTAACCAGATCCAATTTTCTTCTCGAATTCAAACGAGATCGGGCAGCTCCTGCGGATCTCTTAAAAGCCTTCGCTTCGCCTGGTTAACCATGTCTTCACTGAAGCCGATCCCCTGGTGAATTATTCAGGTCAGGGTCTTGATGAAATCCACTCCTGGCAAATTCTCATGAAGGCCGGATCCAGATCGGGTTTTTTGCAGAAGGAGCCGAGTTCATCAATATGCTTCATCACTTCGATTTGCCTGTTTTCGACTGAGAGCAGTCGATCAGCATGACAGACATCAGGCAAGTCGGGTTCTGCTGACATTCGCCGACAATACTCCTCAATACCTTCTCCTGGATTCAACACGCGAAGATCCACCTCCTTCTCGTCAACAATCTCGTCGACAACAATCACGTCGTCAACAATCACGACGGCCTCACTGTCACCGGTCTCAAGAGCGACATGAGGGAGATCCTTTTCACCGCCTTTGTCCAGAACCAGAAGCCAGTTTGGGATACCAGCGCGGGTCAATGTATCTTTTGCAATTTCATCCTTTTTAACGATAAGCCTGATCATGCCGAGATGTTCTGCCGGTAGCAGGTAAATATCTACATCCAGTAACTGCTGAAGACGCATCTGATCTCTCTCTGCTCTCGCCACAGTTTTGAAACTGCCCAGAACCCGATATCTGCTCTTTTCTGCTGCCAGGGAGAGCCCGGAATACAAGAAGGCAATTAAGGCCAGCACCTGCAAGATCCGAGAGGTCACTCCAGGCCTAATCATTCTGATTTTCGTCTTCTCAAGTGCGTTTTGAGCCATTAAATTCCCAAAAAGTAATCCTGTTAACAATTGACCCCGGTACTACCCTCTCCGGGCAAGAAAACAGAATCTCAAGTTGGCATTTTCGCACAGATTCCCAGATCAACCCGGCCGACAAACTGTCTAATATCAAAAAGATGACAAACAAAAGCACTCTTTAGCGAATATTCGTCATAATTTGTCTAAGCTTTCTACATCTGGGTAACTCAGTGCTGGATTATGAACGACTCACAATATATGATGGCGCGCTTTTTTACTTCCCACACAAACAGACTTCTTACGAGCCAAAGTTATGACTGATCTAAGCCGTTATCGAAATATCGGCATTTTCGCACATGTAGATGCCGGTAAAACCACCACAACCGAACGTATTCTCAACATCACCGGTAAAATTCATAAGATAGGGGAAGTTCACGACGGTGATGCTACCACTGACTTCATGGAGCAGGAACAGGAAAGAGGAATCACCATCCAGTCAGCTGCGACAACCACTTTCTGGAGAGATCATCAGCTCAATATTATCGACACTCCGGGACACGTTGACTTCACGATCGAAGTCTATCGTTCACTAAAAGTCCTTGATGGCGGTGTCGGTGTATTCTGCGGGTCCGGTGGCGTCGAGCCTCAATCAGAGACAAACTGGCGTTACGCAAATGATTCAGCCGTAGCCCGGATTATCTTCGTCAACAAACTGGATCGACTTGGCGCAGATTTCTATCGGGTCGTAGATCAGGTTGAAAACATCCTGGCAGCAAATCCATTGGTTATGACATTACCCATTGGTACAGAAGACAATTTCACCGGTGTTGTGGATATCATTACCCAGGAAGCCTACATTTGGGATGATTCGGGCGATCCCATGAATTATGAGGTCAAGGAAATACCAGCAGATCTGGTAGATAGAGTAGCCGAATACCGTGAAAAGCTGATCGAAACTGTTGTCGAACAGGATGAAGATCTGATGATGTCCTACCTGGAAGAGGGTGAAGAACCCTCGATTGAAGATCTAAAACGATGCATACGCCTGGGAACGATCAACCTGGATTTCTTCCCTACATTCTGCGGATCAGCATTTAAGAATAAAGGCGTGCAAATGGTCCTCGACGCGATCGTTGATTATTTGCCGAACCCAACTGAAGTTCCTCCTCAGCCTGAAATTGACCTCGAAGGCAATGAAACAGGCGAGTTTTCAATCGTCGACCCGGCCAAACCTTTTCGATCACTGGCCTTCAAGATTATGGATGATCGATTCGGCGCGCTGACATTCACCCGTATCTATTCAGGCACACTGAATAAGGGAGATACTGTCCTCAATACCTTCACCGGAAAAACCGAGCGAATAGGCCGAATAGTTGAGATGCACGCAGACGAGAGAATCGAACGGGACTCAGCCCAGGCCGGAGACATCGTCGCATTGATTGGACTTAAGAATACTCAGACGGGCCATACACTGTGCGATGCGAAACAACCCGCAACACTCGAGCCGATGGTATTTCCGGATCCGGTTATCTACATCGCTATTTCACCCAAAGATAAGGGCGGCGCTGAAAAAATGGGATTGGCCCTTTCCAAGATGGTCCAGGAAGATCCTTCATTCAGACGCGAAACTGACCAGGAATCTGGAGAAACAATCATTAAAGGGATGGGTGAACTGCATCTTGACATCAAAGTTGACATCCTGAGGCGAACTTATGGTGTTGAGGTGGAGGTTGGTAAACCACTGGTTGCATACCGTGAGTCGATCACTCAACTGGTAGAAGATTCGTATACACACAAGAAACAAACCGGTGGCTCTGGCCAGTTTGCCAAGATCGACTACACCGTGGAACCCGGCGAAACCGGAAGTGGTTTCGAATTCGAATCAAAGGTTACAGGCGGTAACGTACCACGCGAATTCTGGCCTGCTGTAGAGAAGGGTTTTAAAGTCAGCCTGGAAGAAGGACCACTCGCCGGATATCCCTGTCTGGATGTCAAACTGACATTACTCGACGGTGCTTTTCATGCCGTGGATTCTTCAGCAATAGCCTATGAACTGGCCTCAAAAGCAGCCTACAGACAGACGATGCCGAAGGCCGGGCCGCAGATCATGGAGCCCATCATGAAGGTTGACGTATTTACGCCTGACGCCCATGTTGGTGATGTTATCGGTGACCTGAATCGTCGCCGCTCTATTATTCAGGGCCAGGAAGCCCAGGCAACTGGTGTCCGTGTTAAAGCCGAAGCCCCACTTTCAGAAATGTTCGGTTATATTGGTGATCTTCGAACGATGACCTCTGGCCGCGGAAACTTCTCAATGGAATTCAGCCACTACAAACCCTGTCCTAAAAACGTTGCAGACGAGGTTATTAAAGAAACAAAGGAACGTCAGGCAGCAAAAGCCTAAAGCTCGATCCAGCCCAGCGCTCTTTCTTCACAACGCAGGAAAGAGCGCAGTTCCATTCATGAATATCTGGAATGTATTAGTGTCCAAATATTCTATTTTCACCAGTCAATCACCCTGATACATTTCGCGCCCACGATTAATATTCACCCTTTTTTGACAAGAGGTATCCCATGTCAGCGTATCTGAAAGAAATTGAGCATTTTGCTGCTCTAAAAGAAACTCAAACTACCTGGGCAGGCATCAACCCTGAATACGCGGCGCGGATGCATCTGCAGAATCGCTTTAAGAACGGTTTGGAAATCGCACAGTACACCGCCGATATCATGCGAAAAGACATGGCGGATTACGATGCCAATTCCGGGAACTATACCCAGTCTCTGGGTTGCTGGCATGGATTTACCGCACAGCAATTGGCCATGTCGGTGAAGAAGCACCGGGGCACGATGGACAAGAGTTATATCTATCTGAGTGGCTGGATGGTTGCAGCTCTGAGATCTCAATTCGGTCCCCTGCCGGATCAGAGCATGCACGAAAAAACTTCCGTGCCAAAACTGATCGACGAGATTTACACATTTCTCAAGCAGGCTGATGCCAGAGAATTACGTCATATATTTATCGAACTGGATGAGGCAAAACAAAATGGCGGCGACGTAGAAGCCATTACCCGGAAAATCGACAATTTCCAGACCCATGTTGTACCCATCATTGCAGACATTGACGCTGGATTCGGCAACGAAGAGGCAACCTATCTGCTTGCCAAGAAAATGATCGAGGCTGGTGCCTGTGCAATCCAGGTTGAAAATCAGGTATCTGATGCAAAACAGTGCGGTCACCAGGCCGGTAAAGTTACTGTTCCTCACGAGGACTTTCTCGCCAAGATCAATGCAATTCGTTACGCATTCCTGGAGCTCGGTGTAGAAAACGGGATTATTGTCGCGAGAACTGATTCCCTTGGCGCCAGTCTGACGCAGAAGGTGCCTGTATCACAGGAGAACGGTGACCTCGCCAGTCAATACAACAATTTTCTTGAAACTGAGGAAATAAAAGATCTCTCGGAATTACAGGAAAACGACATCACGATTCACCAGGGCGGTGACCTGGTTAAACCAATCAGACTGGACAATGGGCTCTACGCATTTAAAGAAGGCACTGGCTTCGACAGGGTGGTTCTCGATTGTGTAACGAGCCTGACACACGGTGCAGATCTGTTGTGGATTGAAACCGAAAAGCCAAACGTTGAGCAAATCGCCGATATGGTGAATGAGGTACGCAAACATATTCCAAATGCGAAACTGGTTTATAACAACTCACCTTCATTCAACTGGACGCTGGCTTTTCGTGAACAGGTTTATGCCGAATGGAAGGAAGCCGGTAAAGATGTCTCCTGCTATCCTGATCCAGGCATTGTCGAAAAGGGTTTGATGTCCGAAGAACTGGATGATTCAGAGCTCGCACAGACCGCAGATGCACTGGTACAGAGTTTCCAGCAGGATGCTTCAAGGGAAGCTGGCATCTTCCATCACTTAATCACCTTGCCCACATACCACGAGACAGCACTCGGTACCGACGTTCTGTCTGAGGGATATTTTGGCGATCTGGGCATGCTTGCTTATGTAAGGGATGTACAGCGAAGGGAGATACGTCGAGATATGGCATCCGTCAAACATCAGGATCTGGCTGGTTCAAATATCGGAGACGACCACAAAGAGTACTTCTCGGGTGATAACGCGCTGCTTGCCGGTGGTAAAGATAACACCATGAATCAGTTCTGAGAGTTATTTCTCGCTACCAGCACAGGCATCCCGATAGATGGATGCGACGATCAAAAAGGGCGTAATTTACGCCCTTTTTTTTCACCCGCTGTTGTTAATCTGCAAGAGCCTGAACGAACAGTTCTCTGTGAATATTTCCGCCAGTTAAAATCGCTGCGACCTGCCTGCCCTGATTGACACTTTTTTCCTTGAGAACTGCGGCTGTGGCAGCGGCTCCAGCTCCTTCAGCCACATTATGTGTATCTTCAAACAGATAGCGAATACTGTTTAGCACTTCCTGCTCTGACACTGTGACAATCCGACTGACATTTGCAAGCATAATACCCAGCGCCTCGGAATCGGGATTCCTCACAGCAAGACCGTCTGCGATCGTATTGGCTGTATTTGTAGACCTCACGTCACCTGCGTCGAATGAAAGCTGATATGCGTTGGCATTTTCTGAAACAACACCCACTATCTCCGTTGACAGGCCAAGCGCATTCCGAGCCTGGGCAACACCCGAAATGCCCGAACCCAGCCCGATAGGAACATAGATTCGATCAAGATCCGGCAGTGCTTCGAACAATTCGAGCGCATAACTAGCTACTCCTCTGACCAGATCCATATGGAACGAAGGCATCAGATGTAGATCCCTCTCTGTCGCGAGGGATTTCGCGACTTCAACCGATTCGTCAAAATCCACCCCCTCAATCACGACCTCTGCACCTAGTGCTGCCATGGCGCGATTCTTGTCTGGACTATTACCTTCAGGCACAACCACTACCGATCTCATCCCCAACCGTGATGCAGCAAAGGCGACACTCTGGCCGAAGTTTCCTCGGGTTGCAGCAATGACCCCTTCAACTGATGCTTGCTGCTGTTTGAGGTTAGACAGATAAATAATCCCGCCTCTGACTTTGAAACTACCCGTGGGATTGTGATTTTCATGCTTGATCCACAACTCACAGCCAATTCTTTGTGCAAGCAGAGGCCATAATATCTGAGGAGTTGGCGAAGTAACTTGATAAACCTTCCGGGCACTTTCTCTCAATGACTCAAGGTTCTCATTGATCATTCCCTTAAATTCCTCATGTGGCGGTTCGATTGGTACAAAATACACTAGCACAAATCAACTCAAGCCGATTACACTCCTGCATCAGACAGGCAGTCGACACTCTGGTGTCTGGAGTAAAAATGTACATAAATTTTGTCTTGTTGATTTTTAGCATCGTCTTCAGCGTCACCGCGAGGGCTAATCCTCAGGATCAGCTAAGCCACGCACTGACAAGTTTTGAGCAGGCTAAATACGCGATCGCACTAGAGCAACTGGAGAAACTCTCAAGAAACAATTCTGATCCGGATATTAATTTCTACCTGGCACGCAGCCTCTTTAAGGACCGTCAGTTCAAGAAAGCCAGAGAGATTCTTGAGAACAATATTAAACATCATCCAGGCCATGCGGACAGTCACTACCTGCTGGGTACTGTGAAACTTTCATTGATAAGAGAGGTGAGTATCTTCAAAAAACCCGGTATGGCGAAGTCAGCACTAAGCGCCTGGCAAGCTGCCGTGGCGGCGGATGAGAAACATGTTGAAAGCAGATATGCCGTTGCGAGTTATCTCATGAACGCCCCGGGTCTTGTCGGCGGCAACAAGAAGAAAGGAATAGATCAACTGCAAATATTGGAGAAGCTGAGCCAACCCTATTTTCATCTCGCCAGTGCCACAGTTAATATCAGTGAAAAAAAATTCAAGGCGGCTGAAGTCTCTCTCAAGATAGCGATAGAGGGTATACCGGAACGTGGATTTCCTTCGATAATGTTAGCGAATCTGTATCTTGAACAGAAAAGGCCACAAGAGGCGCTCTCTGTATTGCAGGCTTACAGGGGAAGAGCCAGGGCCTGGAATGACCCGGATGAAGCACAAACAGGTCTACTCGCCGGTAGAATATACGCAGCCCTCGAGGACACTTCGATGGCGGAAACGGAATTCAATCTGGCCTTGCAGTCAAATCCACAAAAGAATGTTGAGCAGCAGATTCAAAAAGCGCTTAAGGCGCTCTGAGACTTAAAATGATGAAGGCGATGTTGTGCAAGGCATACGGTACTCCTGACGTACTCTCGTTTGAGGATGTAGAAGAACCAACAATTGAACCCGGTCTGGTCAAGATAAGCGTCCACAGAGCCGGGGTGAACTTCCCCGATTCGCTGGTGATCGCGGGTAAATACCAGGTGCAACCACCATTCCCTTTTTCACCGGGAATGGAATGCGCTGGTATCGTTACCGAGATTGGTGACGATGTTGACACCGTTAAGGTGGGCGATCGCGTCATGGCAGAACACGGAGACGGCGGATACGCCGAATATGTCCTCGCCCCGCAAGAGACCACCTTTAAGATTCCGGACAATATGACATTCGATCAGGCGGCAGCTTTCCCGATCACCTACGGGACAACCTATCACGCACTGGTAGATCGCGCTGCAATCCAGCCAGCAGAAGTATTGCTGGTCCATGGTGCCGCCGGAGGAGTGGGTCTGAACGCAGTTGAACTGGGCCGAATCCTTGGCGCATTCGTCATTGCAACCGTCGGATCAGACGAGAAGATGGATATCGTGAAGGAGTACGGTGCGGACTATGTGATTAACTACAAGAAAGAATCCATCAGAGAACGTGTGAAAGCGCTAACCGATGGCAACGGTGCGGACGTGATCTATGACCCCGTTGGGGGTGATATCTTCGATGAATCGATTCGCTGCATTAACTGGCAGGGCAGGCTGCTCGTTATTGGATTTGCATCTGGCCGGATCGCGGATCTGAAGACGAACCTGGCACTTCTCAAAGGCTGCTCGGTAGTCGGTGTCTTCTGGGGCGAGTTCGCAAGCCGGACCCCTGACCTCAACCGGATAAATTTCGAAGCGATGCTGCAGATGTTTCAAAACGGAAAGCTCAACCCACATATCTGCAAGCACTTCTCCCTGCAACAGGCAAATGATGCGATCAATTTTGTGCTATCACGGAAATCGACCGGTAAGGTCATTATCAAGGTTCGGTGACGACGGCACTATCTTCTCTGATAGGCCTCACCGGCAAGTGCCAGGCCAAATCCAATCATGGTAGAACCAACAAGCCAATCCATGAGTTGTTTCACCTTTCCCCTTGAGAGAATTGATTTCATCTGATCAACCATGGCGGCTACCAGGCAAAGCCAGACTGTGCTGATCAGGAAATGAATTGAAGCAAGGAATAAAGACTGACCCAGGGCAGATCCGGCCGGGTCAATGAATAATGGCAGGAACGCCATATAGAAAACGATTGCCTTGGGGTTGAGCACGTTACTCAAAAAACCTTCCCTCAGTGACCGCCATGGACTAAAACTCTGCGTGGCAACTGATTCCGCGGCGACAAGGGGATGTCGACGCAGCGCGCTTTTGAAACTCATTATTCCCAGCCAGATCAAATACGATGCACCGAGTAACTTGAGAGTGCTGAACATCCAGGCAGATTGAAGCAGGATGATCGAGATGCCAATCGCTGAGACCGTCGCATGGACAAATAAGCCGCTGCAAATTCCAAGTGTTGTCAAAGCCCCGTCCCTGAATCCGGCCCTCGATGAATTTCGGATAACAAGAACCGTATCCACGCCCGGTGTGATGGTTAAAAGCGTGATCGCGAATAAAAAAGCATAGAAAGAACTACTAGTCATTCAGAGAAGTCTGACTGTCATTCGGCGGATCCTGATTCTCTATCATCTCTGTTTCACGAAAGAGGGGTTTTACGCGCCACAGCATAAAAGCCAGGCCGGTGAATAATACCGCAGGCACAGCGCCTATTGTCCAATCTGCACGCTCGTCGAGGAGCGACCAAACCAACATCGCGATTGCGATCTGCATCACGTAAACAGAAGCCCAGGGCCACATCCAGGATTTCATTTTCAGAAATCCATAAAATCCTGCACCATAAATCAGCCAGTGAATAGGTTCGGTTGCTTTTGCATACCAGCCCGTCAGCGTGATGCCGAACCAGACTTCCTGATCTTCAGCGACGGGTTTGATAAACATGTCAAATGGCATGTAGATAAAGGTCATATAGGCGCAAAAAAGCATAATTGCGTTCATCCATACAGGTCTGCCATTAAATATCTGTTTGATAGCGTTTAGCGTGCGTGCCATAAGTTTGAGTTCCTGAAATTAGAAACAGGTCTGGATATTGAATCATCCCCTATCTATTCTGCCATTCGACTACAGCATATCAATGACCGCAAAATCAATGACCGCAAAATCAGTGACCGCAAATCAAGGGCAGGTTTCTTACTGCTCTGTGATGGTTTTAAGGTAAGTACCATTCGGTCCAGTGATCAAACCTTGTCAAAGCCAATGATTCGCCCACCTATAGTAATCAAAGATATACTTTCCCCACAATAACCAACCAAAGAGCATGAAAACATGAGCGAGTATTACGATCCCCGCAGCAATCCGGATGGAAGCTATGAGACGCTGATAATCGAGTCAGAGGGCAGCATTGACTGGGTTACCCTGAACAGACCAGAGTCGCTCAATTCAATGAGTCGAACCATGATGCTGGAGTTACAACATTATTTTGGCAAGCTCTATACCAACAATGATATTCGAGTAGTGATTCTAACAGGCAATGGCAGGGGATTTTGCGCGGGCCTGGATTTGAAAGAAGACAGGTCTGACGAACCAACGGGTCCAGCCGCCGGTATGCGTGTTCAACGCAGGGTGAGTGAGATTATGATGCGCATGCGCCGTGCACCTCAGCCCATCATCAGCTTGCTGAACGGACCAGCTTCAGGTGGGGGATTTGGCCTGGCTCTCGCCTCGGATATTAGAATTGCGGCACCCAATATTAAGATGAATGCCGCTTTTATCAGAATTGGACTCTCCGCCTGTGATGTCGGCGTGAGTTATTTCCTGCCAAGGCTGGTGGGAAGTTCCCTTGCTTCCGAGTTATTGCTGACCGGTAATTTTATCACCTCAGAAAGAGCACTATCAGCCGGGCTTGTTTCTCAAATAGTCGAGCGAGAGCACCTGGCTGAGGAGGGCCGGAAGATGGCTCAAGACATCATTCGAAATTCACCACTCGGGGTTCGACTTACTAAAGAATGCCTGAATATAAGCGTTGACGCGCCAAGTCTTGAATCTGTAATCGCCATGGAGGACAGACAGCAAATACTCATTGCGCAGACAGGTGACATGCGGGAAGGAGTCGCTGCATTTAAGGAAAAAAGACCGGCAAACTATACGGATACTTAAAAAAACGCCCTCACCACCGCATAGTGGTGAGGGCATCAGAGTACCAACTGCAAATCAGATTAGATGTCAATAAAGCTGCGCAATTGTTCTGAGCGAGCAGGATGCCTGAGTTTACGAAGTGCTTTCGCTTCGATCTGTCGAATTCTCTCCCGGGTAACAGAAAACTGACGACCTACTTCCTCCAACGTATGATCAGTATTCATATCAATACCGAAACGCATTCTTAAAACCTTTGCTTCTCGCTCCGTTAACGCTGTCAACACGTTAGTGGTGGTTTCTTTAAGACCTTCATCAGTCGCATGGTCCACTGGCGATTCAGCAGAAGTATCACTCACCAGGTTCCACATTGTTGAATCATCATCTTCACCAACCGGTGTTTCAAGAGAAATTGGCTGCTTGGCAACGTCAATCGCTTTCAGCACCTTCTCCTCGGGCAAGTCCATTTTGATGCTCAGCTCTTCGATGGTGGGCGCACGACCCAACTCCTGAATCAGTTGACGGGTAAGCCTGTTAAGCTTATTGACCGTCTCCATCATATGCACCGGCACCCTGATCGTACGGGCCAGATCCGAGATGGAGCGCGTAATCGCCTGCCTGATCCACCAGGTAGCATAGGTCGAAAATTTGAACCCTCGCCTGTACTCGAATTTATCAACGGCTTTCATTAGACCGATATTACCTTCCTGAATCAGATCGAGGAAATGCAGGCCACGGTTGGTATATTTCTTCGCTATCGAAATCACAAGGCGTAAATTCGCCTCAATCATCTCTCTCTTGGCTGCCCTGGTATTGCCTACCGCGACAAACAATCGACGATTGATATCTTTAATCTCAGAAATTTCCATGCCGGTTCTGTCGGCAATGCGATGGATGATTTTATGGGCATGGCGAATTGAAATTCTGTGTCTGACAAGACTTTCAGAATAGGGCAGCTCTGCTGCAATCAGTTCATCTACCCAACCAACATCTGTTTCTCTTCCGATAAATCCGGCGAGAAATTCATCTCTTGGCATTCTGCATCTTGATACAAGCAAATCGCGAATCACCTTCTCCTGACTGCGTATCTGCCGCATATCCGAGCGAACATAATCCAATAGGGGATCCATCTGAGCAGGGATCAGCTTAAGCGAAGAAAATACCTCTGCCAGTTCTTCCTGAACATTCAGCACTTTTTTGTCGTGACGATTATGATCAACGCCTAACTTCTTAAGTTTCTCGAAATGCTTTACGATCTCCTTGAATCGAGAATGTGCCAGCTCTTCATCCAGCCCTTTCTTCTCTTCGTTTTCATCTTCCTGGTAATTGCCGGAAGATTTCGCTTTCGCGACCTCTGACATATCCGGAATCTGATCTTCAATGTCCAGAAAGCCGCTGATGATGACCGTTAGTTCACCTTCTTCTTCACATACTCGCTGGTACTCTGAGACTATCCTGTCTATGACACCGGGATACCGTGAGAGTATTGACATGGTTTCTCTAATGCCACCTTCAATTCGCTTTGCGATGACAATTTCACCTTCTCGCGACAACAAAGGTACAGTGCCCATCTCTCGCATGTACATACGGACAGGATCGATGGTTTTACCGGCTACCGAGTCAGCAGCCGCCAGTGCTACAGCATCCCCGTTAACCTCTTCTCCAGTTGCTTCTTTCAGGTCGGCAGTGAGTGGCGCCTGATCGTAAACGCTGATACCCATTTCTTCGAACATCTGTACGACGCTCTCAAACTCGTCAGACTCGGTTATATTGTTGGGTAGCGATTCCGTCAGTTGTACATAGGTGAGGTATCCTTGTTCCTTACCTTTATCAATCAGCATCTTGATACGGGATTCTTCAGATTCACTTTCGTCTGAATCTCCGTCAAGTAAGGAAGAACTTTCTGAGAGAGCCTCGAGAGCTTCGAGATTCTGGGTCGCATCATCAAGAGAGTCATCATCCAAGATAGAATCAAAATCTCCTTCACGGGTGCTAGTCATAGGGCGTTTGCTCCGTTAAGTGACTTACTGCATTTGATAACAGCGAAATTTGGAAAAGTGTGCCCTCCTTATTATTGTGATAGTTCTGCAGAGTTAAAGGGTAGTAACTAAAACTTTCTGTACACACTGAGTTTAGACACTTATAATGCCTTGGCCACAAGGTATGTCCAGCGTCACTATTGGCATCGCGGTATTATCTTTTTCTACCCTGACATTGTCCATAACTAATTCATAAAAAAAGAAAAATTAGCTATCCACTCAGTGTACTAATTCGACCGTTCATCTCATTAATAGTTTTATTTATTTACAAAATGGATTTAATCAATATACGTGCCAATTTCTCAGGATTTCTGACGAAATTTTTTCACTTTAGTCCTTTAGTGGCTATCTTGAGATTTTCCTTCTGTATATCAAAACCTTAGGTATATTTTCTAAAAGTCAAGAGATTAGCTGTGTAGGATTCTCCATTTTTCTACTCTTTTCTTTGAATTCGAATGTGGGTATATTTATCAACCTCGCTAGCCCAAGCTGTATGAATATACAGTGTTCTCCTCGGCAGGAAGGATGCGCGTACAGCTTGGCTAGCCGAGACCAAATCTCCCCACGTCGAATACCTCAATCACCACTGTCATCTGTACCCAATCGCCTTTTTGTGTCCTGGCGCTAATTCAGCTCATTCGACAATATGATTGTTCCACCGGCTGCAAACATTCCCCCTACGCCATGACAAACAGAGATTGTGGTATCGGGTACCTGTGCAGCAGCGGTGCCTCGAAGCTGCCTCACGCTCTCCTGCAGGGCGTACATGCCATACATTCCTGAGTGCATATAACTCAACCCGCCACCATTCGTATTCAGCGGTAATTTACCCCCCTGGGCTGTATTGCGTTCCCAGATAAAAGGACCTGACTCCCCCCGCTCACAGAAGCCCAGATCTTCTAGTCCGTAAAACGGCAAATGGGCAAAAGCGTCATAAATCATTAAATGATCAACATCATCATGTTTAATGCCTGCTTCTTCGAAAGCTTTCTTCCCCGATACCCTGAAAGCCCTCGATGTGGTGAAGTCTTCCATCTGACTGATCATTGGTGTCTCAACACTCTCTCCAGTACCAACGATGTAGACCGGTTTTGTTGAGAAATCTCCCACCCTGTCTGCGCTGGTCAGAATAAGGGCTCCGCCTCCATCTGTTACAAGACAACATTCAGCTTTCGTGAACGGATAGGCAATCATCCTGTCGTTCATGACTTCTTCGACAGACGTTGGTTCACGAAGAGTTGCCCTCGGGTTTAGCGCCGCCCATTCCCGCTGAACCACGGCAACCATCGCAAGCTGTTCAAGGGTTGTACCTGTTTCTTTCATATAACGAAGAAATGGCAACGTAAATGATGTCGTAGGTCCCATACTGCCATAGGGTCCTTCAAACTGACCTGGCAAGGTGCTCGCGCCGCCGCCCCCTCGAAACCCACCTCTGCCGACATTCGAACGCCCACTCTCACCATGGGTAATCAACACTGTTTTGCAGAGCCCTTCGTTAATGGCTGCTGCTGCGTGTCTTACATGCAACATAAACGAACAACCGCCAACTGATGTTCCATCAACCCAGGTGGGTACGATGCCCAGATAGTGGGCAAGACTGGTCGGCGATTCACCGGCAGTTGCAATCCCGTCAATTTCATCGATCTTGATACCTGAATCCTTCATCGCATTCAGCGCTGCCTCTGCATGAAGCTGGATCTGGCTGATATCGGGTAGTTTCCCCAGATTGGTCGTTTCTGCCGCACCTACAATCGCTACTGTATTTGATTTCATGAAGAAGCCTCCACCGGCTGAAAGTAGGGCAGTGAAATATCATCCGACATCTTCTCGAACACCACTTCGACATCCATATCAAGTTCAAGCGCTTCCGGCGTCTGATCACAATTGATGATATTCGTCATCATTCGGGGGCCTTCCTCAAGTGTGACCACCGCGATGGAGTAGGGGCCATCAAACGCAGGATGCGGGCGATGATTGATCACATAGCTATAAAGGGTTCCCTTGCCACTTGCAGGAATTACCTCAACAGAATCAGACGAACAACCGGGACAAAAAGGTCTTGGGGGGAAATATACGTGATCACAATCAGAACATTTCTGTAACCTTAACTCTTGTTGATTCGTCCCCTGCCAAAAATGCACGGTTTCCGGCGTCGCCACTGGCAACGGGATCTTCGATTTATCACCCATAAGTTGCACCCCATCTATTTAGTTAGTTCCAGTCCAGGATTAGCTGATTGCCAACAATAATCTGGACGGTTAGAGTTCGTTAGAACCATGAATCAATCACTTGCGAAGGAAGGAACCGCCTGGGTTTAATGCTCCCGAGCCCGGTTTCCGGACAAGATTCAGTTATTACTGTCACTATTTGCCGACGTCTGCCAGAACACTCTGCCAATCGAAGTTTCGATCTGCAAGCGCAAAGAAATACGGATTCAAAATACTTTCTTTAGTGTTATATCTCATGCTGTTGAAGCTGGAATCAACAACTGACCCTCCTGCTGCCTCAACAACAGCCTGCGCTGCTGCTGTATCCCATTCAGAAGTCGGTGCCAACCGGGGATAGAGATCCGCCTTGCCTTCTGCAATCATGCAGAACTTCAATGAACTTCCCACGTTTTCCGTTCTTACAGTGAATTGTTTGTTGAGAGCCTGCATGCATTCTTCCATGGTCTCGCTCCCATGACGGCGACTGGCGACGACAGTCAGGTCCCGGGTATCCATCTGACGGGTGGATATGGTTTGTTTTTTACCCTCTCGTTCAACGCTGGCATTCGCCTTATCTGTGCCAACCACTCCTCTGTAGAGCACATCCTGCACAGGAACAAATACAACCCCGAGAACGGGCTGATGATTTTCGATAAGTGCAATATTGACTGTGAACTCGCCGTTTCGATTAATGAATTCTTTTGTGCCGTCGAGCGGATCAACGAGGAAATAGCTTGACCACTTTTCCCGGAGTTCGAAGGGTATCTGGTCAGATTCTTCAGACAAGACAGGAATATCCGGGGCAAGTTCATTAAGCCCACGCATAATTATCTGATGGGCTGCAAGATCCGCTGCTGTCAGTGGTGATTGATCCGATTTGGTCTGAATACCCAAGTCCTGACGATCATAGACCTCAAGGATCGCATCTCCTGCCTGTCTGCATATCCCGGCAACACCTTCCAGCAATCTTTCCATAATCCGATCAATCCCCTGACTTTGATTCAGATACACCGGATTTCTCATTCAAGCCCATTAAAATCCCATGTCGTAAACACTCAATTATCCGGCATTCCGATCAATGTGAATTGTTCGACTCTTGATCATTGACCAGCTTGATAGAAGCATTCTATGGTCAAGAAAAGATCTGCCTTTGTTCCCTGATGGTACCTTGGCTGACCACAACTATGACAGCTATTTCCAGAGTGAATATCATTTCATAGCGTCACAAAATAAAATCTGCTGTTTGCGTCAGTATCCTACTCGCCAATGAAAACTGTTATGGTAATACCGCCAGGAAGTTATGATAGGCTTTGTCCTTTCAAGCACCGATTCACATTCTCACCTAGATGATGGCACAGCAATATAACCAGGGTGATAGAAACAGAGCAGAAGATGGAATTGAAAAGAGTCAGACTTGATAAATGGCTCTGGGCTGCAAGATTTTTTCGAACCAGGGCGAAATCAAAAGTCGCTATCGACGGTGGTAAAGTTCATATCGGTGGCGTCCGTGGCAAACCCGCTAAAGAAATTCAATTGGGCGAAGAAATCAAGATTCGCCAGGGCTGGGACGAAAAGACAGTCGTTGTTACCGGACTATCCGAAAAAAGGCGTGGAGCTGAGGAAGCCCGGTTACTCTACAAGGAAACCGATGAGAGCATTGAACTCAGACTGCGAGTCGCCGAACAAAGAAAAGCAGCCGGAAACCAGGTGGTATCAGAAAGAAGACCTACCAAGAAGGATCGTCGCCTAATCCACAAATTTCGAGAAGGAAACTTCGACTGAAATGCGAATTTACCCTAATCGCAATTCACAAAACCCAATTTCTTTACCAGGCACCATTTTAACTTGACGAATTTGCTGTATGACCAAATCCACCCTATTTAATAACAAGCTAAAAGCGCTAAAGGGAAGCTTCGACAAACAGTCATTAGTCTTTCGTCGCGGCCTCGAACGCGAATCGTTAAGAGTTGATGCCAGTGGCAATTTGTCAATGATTCCCCATCCGGACTTCCTGGGCTCCAAGCTCAGTCACCCGACAATCACCACGGACTTCTCAGAGGCACAACCAGAACTCATTACGCCTGTCTCGAGTTCAATTCCTGAAACACTGAAATCCATGAACGACATCCACCGCTATGTTTATTCAGGACTCGAAGACGAAGTGCTGTGGTCAGCAAGCATGCCATGCGTGCTATCCGGAGATGCCGATATACCAATCGCACAGTACGGTAGCTCAAACCTGGGCAAACTGAAGACAACCTATCGAAATGGCCTGGGTAATCGTTACGGCAGATCGATGCAGACTATCTGCGCGATTCACTACAATTTTTCTTTCTCCAACGAGTTCTGGCAAAAACTGGCTCACTCAGAAGGAGCGGACAACTCAAGCACCTATCGAACTAAACGATACTTCGATGTAATGCGGAACTTTCGCCGATTCTCGTGGCTGGCTATTTTTTTAACCGGCGCCTCCCCGGCAGTCTGCAACAGCTTCGTAAAGGGAAGGGCTCACAATCTTGAAAAGTTCGATAAGGGCAGCCTCTACCAACCGGAAGCGACATCCTTAAGAAACGGTAATCTAGGCTATCAGAGCGACGCACAGTCTGAACTCATCGATATCTGTTACAACAGTCTCGAGAACTATGTTGAACGGATTGCCCGTGCAGTAGTGACAACTTATCCACCCTATACAAAAATTGGCACCAGCAAAAACGGTGAATATCTGCAGGTTAATGACTGTGTGCTTCAATCAGAAGCTGAATTTTATACGACGATTCGCGCAAAACGCGTGCCCCGTTCAGGTGTGAATTTTCTAAAGAGCCTGCTGGATGAAGGCGTCGAATATGTTGAGGTTCGTCTGCTTGATATCGACCCCTACCAGCCAATAGGTATTAACGAGACAACCATCCATTTCCTCGACACGCTGCTGCTTTACTGCCTGCTTGTTGAGAGCCCAAAGCATGATGATGCACTTTGCGAATCTGTCGCTAATAATGTCACCGAGGTGGTTCACAGGGGACGTAATGTAAATACACTTATCAACGATCAGGGGAAACAGAGAACAATCGCGGAATGGGGCAATGAAATACTCAATGACCTGCTCTCTCTGGCAGATCAGCTTGATGAAATCATGGGTACCGGGTCTCATCGGAGTTCAATTCAATCGCAACAACAAAAGTTGGCTGATCCTGATCTAACGCCGAGCGGTGTTATTTTGAAGGATATGCACTCTGAGTCAGTGCCTTTCTTTCGATTTGCGATGAATAAGGCAATCGAACATAAACAGCATTTTATGGATCAACCGCTTTCCAAAGGAGAACTTGAGTACTTCGAACGGCTAGTTGCAACCTCAAAAGAGAACCAGGAGCACGTGGAGCAGCAGGCATCAATCAGCTTCGATGCCTACCTGAAAAACATCAAACAGCAGTATCTTGATCTCCTCGGATAATCTTTCCTCGCATCCAGGATGAATCACCTAGCTCATTTTTACCTTGCCTATCCCGATAAGCTCTTGATGGCCGGTGGATTTCTCGGGGACTTTATCAAGGGCCCGTTAAAAGGGGAGCTACCACGAGAAATAGAACTCGGCGTAAAATTGCACAGGGCAATTGATGCCTATACCGACCAACATCCTATTGTGAGGAAGAGCCAGCAGAGATTTGACTCAGAATTCCGCCGCTACTCGGGAATCATTTGTGACATAAGTTACGATCACCTGCTCGCATTGAACTGGCATCAACATTCGACTATATCTCTCGAAGCATTTTCGAAAATCGCTTACCAGGCTGTTCTCGATGCTGCTGAACATTCTCCCGCCACTGCTACGAATACGATTCTCAGAATGCAATCAGTGCGGGCGCTTGAGTTCTACAAGAATGAGGAATTCGTAGACCGGTCCTTGAAAAGCATCTCGACCAGATTGAAGCGCATAAATCCATTAAACCAGGCATTCGGACAATTCGGGCAGCACAAGCAGGCGCTTGATGAGGATTTTGCTTTGTTCCTGCCTGATGTGGCCAGATTTGCTAATGAGTGGATTAACGCTGAACGATGAATGTTGTAAACAGAAGGTCCTCTATGAGTGGCAATCCCTCTTCTTTTTCTATCACCTTCTGAGTTTCGGACAATGCCATTGCCCTGATGTTTTCTTTGCCTTCAATACTGCGCACGGTGTCTGCGTCCTGGGCGCTGAAGAGCATGACAAGAGCATCCTGTAGTGCTGGCATGTGATGCTCAATGACATCGGCATCATCAGGCGTTAGAACCCGGACCTGAACGTCTACCTTCAGATAGCGGAGTCTCGTCAGACTTGGATCACCGTAATTGAGCACCATCCCCTTTGTCAGTCTCACATAGGTTATATCTGAAACTTCATCTTCAGATCTGACAAGGGAAGCATTAAGAATTAATAGAATAAAGATTAGTTTCTTCATGATGAACCAGAGTTTCCATGTTTAGAGCAGGAACTATTCATGCGCGATCAGTTCTTACTATTTGATTCATATTTCATACATAATAGACCACGATTTTCAGGTTAGCAGTTCGATGTTAAGCACCATTCCTACTTCTCGTACCATTTTCTTACTCATTTTTGTCGGTTGCATATCATTAATGGGCGTTGCCCTGTTCATGGAATATGTCATGGCGCTTGAACCCTGCCCGTTGTGCATTCTTCAACGCGTTATGGTTATTGCAACGGGCATCGTGGCCCTGGCTGCTGCCATCCATGGCCCAAAAACGATGGGTATTAAAATTTACGGTAGCCTGATCATGTTAACGGCAACCATCGGCGGTGGTATCTCTTCCCGCCAGTTGTGGCTTCAGAATCTGCCGGAAGATGAAGTACCAGCCTGCGGTGCTAGTCTCGACTATTTACTGGATGTCTTTCCACTAACCGAGGTACTGGCTATGGTGTTATCAGGTGATGGCACTTGTGCTGAAGTCGTCTGGCAATTCCTCGGAATCAGTATTCCAGGTTGGACCCTGGTTGGGTTTGCTATTCTGATCGCAATCGGTCTGTTCCAGATTCTTCTGCCGAAGCACGCCTGATTAAAAAGTTATGAACTGAAGCCCACTGACCGAAGAGGACTGTTTGGGTAGTGACTCTATTCAGGCAATTTCGGGTCGGATTCTTGCCGCTTTGCCAATCCTTGACTAATCTTATAGTTAACGACAACAGGGATTTGAAGTAAGCGAGGTTCGGATGTTGGAACAGGTCAAGGATAGCAGGGAGCAATGGGGCGGGGTTAATCACATAATCACCACCTGGCTGATCGAGAGACAGGAGCTTATTCGTTTATTGTGCTCATTGACTGACAGCAGTATGAAAGAAACCGAAGCCGAGTTTAAGGAGGCACTGGAGCGTTTTTGTGAAGTACTGGTCGACTACCTGTCGGCAGGTCATTTTGAAATTTTCACTGAACTGGAAAACGAAGCCAGAACTTTCGATGAGCGTGGCATTCAATTGGTGGAAGCATTATATCCCTATCTACAGCAATCTACAGAAGTCGGGTTGTGGTTCAATGATCGATGCAATCAACTTCGCCACAGCGATTCCCTCTATGAACAAATTCGATCAGATCTGTCTCACCTGGGTGAATCCCTTACAGACAGATTTCAACTCGAAGACCAGCTAATCCAATACGTGCACAAATCCAACGAGAAGATCCTGCAATAAAAAAGGACTCAGCTCGAGAGTAAGGCAGCGACTCGCCTAACAGTATTATGCTGCTGCGTTCACTGATCATGAACAGCCCCAGGCTTTCGTACGTGTTGCTTGTTTCGACAATTCTTCTCTCGGGTTGTACCGATTCACTGTCAATGGATCAAGGATTCAGGCAAGCCAACAAGGGCTTTCTTTCAGCCGCATTTTCAAGTGATGGCAGCATTGAATTCATAAGTTCATTTAACCACGGGGGCAGCCTTTGGCAGACTGTCGACGGCGAACGACTTTATGATTGGAATCATAAGAGCAACAGCTACTCCGCGATTCGTGCTGCTGTCTTTTCTGAGGACAATAAGTTTGTTGCCACCGCCGAGGACGACACTGTGGTGTTGTGGAATGTGTCAAACGGTGAATCCATCCGCTATTGGCACAGTCCGACAAGAATCCTCTCGATCGATATTGCAAAACAGTACGTGCTTCTTGGCCAGGATGACGACACAGCGCGGCTCATCAACATCGTTGCAGGTGGGATCGTCCGTGAACTAAATCATGAGGGTGCCGTCAGTAGCGTATCGCTGAGTGTCGACGCAGAATACGCACTGACCGGTTCTCATGACGGCTCAGCGCGATACTGGTCGCTTGCCACCGGTGAAGAACTTTACCGGAAGCAATATGATCAACCCATTGACTTCGTACTGCTTTCGAACGACGGCAGGTTGGCGCTGAGTGCCGCCTATCAAGGGAAAGTTTCAATATGGAGTACGGCAGACGGCAAAGAGATACTCTCTCTATACCGCAGAAATCCCGGTATCACGTCTGCACGATTTAAAGCGAATCTAACAGAACTTTTAGTGGGTACTTCACGAGAGACTATTATCCTCTGGGATCTTGCAACCGGGAGAGAGAAGGAAAAATGGCGCGTGCCAAATGACGGGCCCTGGCACAAAGCTGCTATTTTGTCCGTCAGCTTTAACGAAAGTCAGCTTGGATTTCTGGCGGCTGCCTCAAATGGCTTCAGCTATCGATTTGATTGATCATGTGGGTCATTAACTAGTTCCTGCCACTCGTGGTTTTGTTCACATCCTCCGCACGCTGATCCATCGTGTCTTGCAGGTTATTTACGTTATCCATCATCTCGGATATCTTCTCTGGTGCCACGGTGGTCAAACCGCCCGGAATGTTCAGATTCTTTTTCTCGGTTTTGTTCGAGGTATTCTGACTCGCTACGTCAATTGACGGCATCGTGTTTATCTTCCCATCCAATTCCATCACTTCAACATTCTGATTGTCTACCGGTTCGTTTGAGAATTGCCAAACACCATTCTCATCCTTCCATTTATAGACCCGCGTAGGCTCAGCCGAGACAGGCGAGAGTTCAACCTCGGGGACTGTGGGCTTGAGATCATCAAGGGACATTATGGGTTCACCATCCGGCCCCTTGATAAAGAAGAGTCCGGCAAAAGCAACGACCAGTACAAGGATCATAATTTTGTACATAACAATACTCACAAACCCGTATATATTTAGTCTACACCTATGACACGGCTTGTCGAAGACAAACGTGGCGCTCTATGACACGGCTTGTCGAAGACAAACGTGGCGCTCTATGACACGGCTTGTCGAAGACAAACGTGGCGCTCTAAGACACGGCTTGTCGAAGACAAATCCAGCTAATCCTGCTGCTCTGATATACTGAATCCTACGATTGCCTTCACACCTTGTTATCCATGCTGTCTTTCACTCAAATTGCACTACGTCGCGGGACAGAGCTCCTGTTTGAAAACGTTTCGTTTACGATTCATCAGGGCCAGAAAGTGGGGTTGATAGGTGCCAACGGTGCCGGAAAAACAAGTTTGTTCAGGCTCATTCTCGGAGAACTCGATGCAGACCAGGGCGATCTGGATCTGCCTTTGGGTACCCGAATCGCCCACCTGGAACAGGAAGTCACTGTCAGCGAAGATTCAGCCCTCAACTATGTACTGGGGGGTGACAGCGAATGGGTTGAAATCCATGACAAGCTGGATGCAGCGGAAAAGAAGGGCGACTACAGTCAAATTGCGCCCTTGCACGAGCGAATGGACGTCATTGACGGATACACCGCGAAATCGAGAGCTGAACAGCTCATGGCAGGTCTCGGATTCAATCAGTCAGATACTGACAGACCACTTGGCGCCTTTTCCGGAGGATGGAGAATCAGGCTCAACCTCGCGCGTACACTGATGACCCGGTCTGACCTTCTGCTCCTGGACGAGCCTACCAATCACCTGGATTTGGACGCCATTCTGTGGCTTTCCAACTGGATAAAACACTATCAGGGATCTTTGATATTGATCTCCCACGATCGCGAATTTCTGGACGAGACAATCGGCACTATCGCCTATCTGCATCGCAAGCGGATCGAACTCTATTCGGGCAACTATTCTCAATTTGAAATCGTCAAAGCAGCTCGTCTTGCCGAACAGCAAAGCAACTACACAAAGCAACAGCGCGAAATCAAGCACATGCAGGATTTTGTTCGTCGATTTCGTGCCAAGGCAACCAAGGCAAGACAGGCTCAAAGCCGAATCAAGGCACTGGAGCGAATGGAGCTAATTGCACCTGCGCACGTCGATTCCCCTTTCCAGTTTCAGATACCACCCGCTCAGAAATCTTCCGATCCTTTGCTGTCACTGGACAAAGCCTATCTCGGTTATCAGGAACCTGTATTGAAGGGAATCCGGCTGAGCCTTCATCCCGGTGATCGTATTGGACTGTTGGGTCACAACGGTGCTGGCAAATCAACATTGATTAAAAGCCTTGGCGGTGAAATCCCAATGCTTGCAGGAGATCGCAATGACGGTGCCAACCTGGTACTTGGCTACTTCTCTCAACACCAGGTGGATGACCTGGATTTGGATGCATCTGCTTTTATTCATATTCAACGACTTGACCAACTATTGCGAGAACAACAGATCAGGGATTTTCTCGGTGGATTTGATTTCAGAGGAGACAAGGTACACGACTCGATAAGAACTTTTTCAGGCGGTGAGAAAGCTCGTCTTGCGCTTGCCATCGTCGCATTCACCAGACCCAATCTGCTGTTACTTGACGAACCAACCAATCACCTGGACATGGAAATGCGTCAGGCATTGACCATCGCGTTGCAGGATTTTAGCGGGGCGATTCTTCTGGTATCTCATGATCGCCACCTGCTCGCGAATTCAGTCGACACATTTATGCTGGTTGAGAATGGTTCACTGCAGATCTTTGATGGTAATCTTGAAGACTATCGTCAACGCCTGCTGGGTGGTCAGCTCAATATCCCAGTGATATCAAACGGCAAAAAGCCAGGCCAACAAAATAAATCAGATCATCGCCAGGTACGTCAGCTTAGAACCAGATTAAAAACCCTGGAGTCAAGAATTGAGCGACTGCAACGAAAGCTGGAAGAGGTCGAGATGAAACTTGCAGAAAGTACCGGTTATGATCAGGATCAGATTGGAAATCTGCAATCGCTGATTAGAGATCAGACCACCCTCAAGGATGAAATTGCGGCACTGGAGGAAGAGTGGCTGGAAAAAACCGACGCATTGGATCTGCTCAAGGCCGGTTGAATAAGTTGTTGTATAAATTGATACCCTCCTGACGGGTCGTATCAGGCAACGGCAATCACCGGTGAACAACCTATGCGGTTCGTCCGGATTCCTGATGCAGAGCTACAGCAATCCTGGTTATACAAAGCCACTATTCGAGCTTTGCCGGTCTCTTTTACAAAAAGTACGCGCTTGTGAATGCCGAATCAGGTTTGCACCGGTATAATGCGCGCCCTGTCATCAATTAAGTCGAAGCCATATGAGTAGTCAATTTCCTACCATCCGAATGCGACGCATGCGAAGCGACGATTTTGCCCGTCGTTTAATGCGAGAAAATAACCTGCAGGTAGATGATCTGATCTATCCGGTATTTGTTATCGAAGGAGAAGGAAAAACCGAAGAAGTGAAGAGTATGCCCGGTGTATCACGCATGTCTGTTGATCTTCTGGTTGAGGAGGCCAGGCAGGTATTTGATCTCGGCATTCCCATGATTGCACTATTCCCGGTTGTACCGCTTGAGAAGAAAAGCGAAGCAGGGGAAGAGAGTTTTAATCCGTACGGTCTTGCCCCCGAGGCAGTTCGTGCGATTAAGGAAGCAGTGCCTGAACTCGGTGTGATGACGGATGTCGCACTAGATCCATATACGACCCACGGCCAGGACGGAATTCTCGATGCAACTGGATATGTCAGCAACGATATATCTGTTGATACGCTGGTCAAGCAGGCACTGGTTCAGGCTGAAGCGGGTGTCGACGTGATCGCCCCTTCAGATATGATGGATGGAAGAATCGGCGCAATACGAACGGCCCTCGAATCCTCCGGTTTCGCAAATACCAAAATACTGGCTTATTCAGCGAAATATGCGTCCTCATTTTACGGTCCATTTCGAGATGCCGTCGGATCTTCTTCGAATCTCGGTTCCGGAAATAAATTCACCTACCAGATGGATCCAGCCAACAGCGATGAAGCACTGAGAGAGATCTCTCTTGACCTGTCTGAAGGTGCTGACATGGTGATGGTGAAACCGGGTATGCCGTATCTGGATATCGTTCGGCGTGTTAAGGATGAATTTAAAGTACCGACATTTGTCTATCAGGTCAGCGGCGAATATGCCATGTTAATGGCTGCTATCGCCAATGGCTGGCTGGATGAAAAGGTGATAAACGAATCCCTTCTGGCCATGAAGCGTGCCGGTGCAGACGGGATCCTCACCTATTTCGCAAAAAGAGTGGCAGAACAACTAAAAACACGTTCGTGATCAGTTTTTTATTGAGTAATTTCGAAGCCGGGCTTAGGATAGCATCCTTCAATTTCACTTCCGAAAGCAGGAGATAGTCATCGATGTCTGACATCAATCACGTAACAGATAGCAGTTTTGAATCTGAAGTTTTGAATTCTGACGTACCCGTCCTGGTCGACTACTGGGCCGAGTGGTGCGGTCCATGTAAGGTCATTGCACCCGTACTGGAAGAGATCGCTTCAGAATACGAAGGTAAAATGAAAATCTGTAAGCTTGATATCGATGCTAATGAAAATACGCCACCAAAATACGGCATTCGTGGCATTCCCACGTTGATGTTGTTTAAAGACGGTTCGGTTGAGGCAACAAAGGTGGGTGCACTATCAAAATCTCAATTAACTGCTTTTTTGGATAGTAATATTTAGCGATAGACACGTTTTCAAGACATGGCCTAAAGTCATGTCTTGACTCGCCTAACCTGCAGTGTCTGAAGTTGCTGAGCGTCTCAGCGCACAATTAAGGGTTGACAACTGAATAAAAAAACGACATTTTAATAAAACAAATTAGCAAATTGGACGCGGCACCAAAACGCGCTATAGTCTAACCAATGACAAAGAGCTAATTTCAAACAATAACAGCCAGACAAAAACTGATTTTTTAATAACGAATAGCTACTGAGTCTCACCACTCACTAATCCTCTTCTAGCTTTTAATCCCAACAAACCTCTACGCAAATAGCGTTACTCATTCAATAAATCAACGACACTACTTATGAACCTAACTGACCTCAAGTCCAAACCAATACCAGAACTCCTGGAAATAGCGCACGAAATGGGAATGGAAAATCTTGGCCGCTCCCGGAAGCAAGAAATCATTGCAAATGTTCTCCGCAAACACGCCAAAGGTGGTGAAGCAATTTATGGCGATGGCACGCTTGAAATATTACAGGACGGGTTCGGATTTCTGCGATCAGCCGATAGTTCTTATCTGGCAGGACCGGATGATATTTACGTATCCCCCAGTCAGATTCGTCGATTTAATCTGAGAACGGGAGACAGCGTCTCCGGGAAAATCAGGCCGCCTAAAGATAGCGAACGGTATTTTGCCCTGCTTAAGGTCGACAAGATCAACTTTACCGACCCCGGTGAATCAAAGAACAAGATCCTGTTTGAGAACCTCACACCGCTATTCCCCGATGAACAACTCACACTCGAAGCCGGAAACGGCAGCACAGAAGACCTCACATCAAGAATCATCGATCTGACCTCACCGATTGGCAAGGGTCAGCGAGGCCTTATCGTCTCCCCACCAAAAGCGGGGAAAACGCTGATACTGCAGAATATTGCCCAGTCCATCGTACGTAATAATCCCGAATGCCATCTCATTGTCCTTCTGATTGATGAACGACCTGAAGAAGTCACCGAGATGCGCAGATCAGTACTTGGAGAAGTTGTCGCCAGCACATTCGATGAACCGCCATCTCGCCACGTTCAGGTCAGCGAAATGGTCATAGAAAAAGCCAAGCGCCTGGTAGAGCATAAGACCAACGTGGTCATCCTGCTGGATTCAATCACCCGTCTTGCCCGGGCATATAACACAGTGATCCCGGCCTCCGGCAAGGTACTGACAGGTGGGGTTGATGCTCATGCGCTGGAGAGACCCAAGCGGTTTTTTGGTGCTGCTCGGAATATTGAGGAGGGTGGCAGTCTCACGATAATAGCGACCTGCCTGATTGACACCGGATCCAAGATGGATGAGGTTATCTACGAAGAGTTCAAGGGCACCGGTAACCAGGAACTGCATCTGGAGAGAAAAATCGCTGAAAAAAGAGTCTATCCCGCGATCAATATTCGAAGGTCCGGCACGAGAAGAGAAGATCTGCTCATGTCTGAAGAAGAGCTTCAAAAAGCATGGATTCTGCGAAAGATTCTCCATGAAATGGACGATCTGGCTGCAATTGAATTTCTATTGGAACGAATGAAGAAAACCAAAACCAACGAAGAATTCTTCGCTTCGATGAAGCGAAAGTAAAATTCTCCAGCAATCTATAAACCACCGTTGAAATCCCTACGCTGCTCTATTGACTCAATTGAATACTGTAATCATGACACCCGCCGTGTGTTTCTGAGAGCGCCTGACGGCGAATCAATAAATTATAAAGCCGGACAGTACCTGGAGATGATTCTGCCAGACAGGAAATGTCCATTTTCCATTGCGTCTGCACCTTCGATGTCGAATCTCATCGAACTGCACGTCAAGCCAACGCCAAATTCCGAAGATTCGGAAGCGATCGAAAAGCTGCTTGATACCGCAGCATTTATTGATATTGAAGCGCCAAAGGGAGATTGCTTTTTGACCCGAAGCCCGGATAGCCCTTTGTTGCTTCTTGCGGCGAGTACCGGGATTAGCCAGATGAAGAGTATCCTTGAGCAGATCCTGCCCGCGGGTCCACAAAACCCGGTTTACCTCTATTGGGGAGTAGTCAGTGACAGAGACCTCTATTTAAGTGATCTGTGTGAAACCTGGGTCCAGCGATATGAACGGTTTCATTATTGTCCCATTGTCAGTGAGCCAGACTCATCCCCTGACTGGGCCGGTAGAACGGGCCTGGTAGGAGAGGTCGCATTGAACGACCTCAAGGATATTTCAGATGTCATGGTCTACGTGGCTGGTGGACCCGGGATGGTCTATGCCACACTGGACATGTTCGTTAACAGCGGGATGCCCCGAGGAAATATGCACTCCGACATATTCTCATATGCACCCAGGGACAATTGAGCACTCACTCGGTCAGCGCAATTCTCAGATACTCATTACTCTTTTCAAAATCGCCATCAAATGCCAAAAGATTCGCCAGCTGTTGACTGGCTCCAGTGGTATTGCCGCCTTCTATGCTTTTCTCGTAAGCCTGTTTAGCTTTCTCCCTTTCCCCGGATGCCTCGTAGAGCCTGCCCAGGCATAACGATACTGAGGCGTTTCCTTCATGAGATTTCTCCCAACCCTCCGCCGTCTTAATTCTTCTCTTCAGGGTTTCAGCACCCAGAGACCCATATGCCTCTACCAGAGGTCCGCTGAATGATCCCTTGATGAAGTTTCGAGCTGTCGCCTCTGCTTCCTTCTCGTTTTGAATCGCTGTACAGAATGCCAATACAACTTCCTCGTCTGAACGAACAGCTGCAGATGTCTTTTTGAAGCTGGAGACCAATTCATCATCATTGCCGCCATCTGCAACCAGGCGATTTAAGATCATCCTTTTTTCAATTTCGTCCAGTGCCACATCACTACCAAATTTCTTTAGCCGCGGCATCAGTTCTTCGATCATTTTCCAGTCATCAAGATGTACGAGGGCCTCTTTCTTCAAATTTAATGTCGCCTGGCTTTCTTTACACTCGCGCAGAAGCATCAGGCTGGCTTTCCAGTCTTCCCTGTCTGCGGCCATTTCAGAAGCAGCAATCGCGACCGCCTGCTTCACTTCCGGCTCTGTTTCCAAAGCCTGTCTCAAATAGGCTTCTCTGAGTTCGTCATCACCTCGCGTATTCGCGGATTTTGCGGCAGCGATAAAATTGATAGCCGGAGATTCATGATTCTTGGCCCCACTGATCAGGAATTTTTCTGCTCTTTCAAAATCTCCTTCTTGTAAATAAATCAAGCCTCTGGTGGTCTGCTGAACTGCCTTGGTTCTCTTGCGTTCTTTACCCAGGACTTTCATGCGACCCGTCACTCCACTAACGACATTCAGGAAGCGCATCAGATAGTAGATCGATAAACCAGCGACTACCAGAAATCCCAGCATCACCCAGAGTCCTGTCTGAATGGTGGTGCCATCGTACGAGACCAGCACATATCCAGGATCCCTGGCCACCAGCGTTCCTAACCATCCGGCTACAAGCACCACAAGGAGCAGATATAGTAGCGACTGTTTCACTGTACTAACTCCCGAGCTTCCTGCTCGTGGAATCTGGCCAGCAATTTGCGAACTTCCCGAAGGGATGAACCAATTTCCGGCATTTCCTGTTCAACATCCACTGATTGAATTCCGCTGATACCTGTTAGCACAGCCACTGTTTTTGCATCCTCCGGGTCAAAATAGTGTGAGACCCAGTTTTTTGCCTCATCAAGGCTCGTGCTGTAAATCTGCTGGTTTGAACGCAGCAGACCGAGTTGAGCCAATTGCAGTTTCAGGACCAGATTCTGCCTCAGGTAATATTCTTCCTCTGGTGGCAGGATAGGTGTTATGACCTCTCCCTCAGCCCGGTAATCAACCAGACTGGCCAGACGACTACCAGCCGATACGACAATCGCAGCCAATCTACTCAGCCAGTCAGTGGATGTTTCAGGCGCTGCTTCCTCTACAGGGGCGTTGTATACGAGGGATTTTTGTTCTAACTCATCGATCTGGTCAATAAGTGCTGCCAAACGCACAAATAATCCATCGACATCGAGATCAGCGACCGCTTTCAGACTGGCCATGTCGTTTGCCAGAGCCTGTCTGAGGTCAAAAGCTGAGATAGCTTCGTTATCTCTGATGATCCCATCAGCGGCATCAAGGAGTGCAATGGCGCCCTTTGGATCACCTTCCATCAATACCCTCTGGCTCGCCAAACGGATCAGATACTCAGCTTCAGCGATCAGCCAGTCTTCACCTGTGGTGCCCGCACTCTTTTTTACCTCAAGCAGTGAGCTGTCCAGCTTCGTTTCGATTGCCTGGATCATCTGTCCCTGTTCAACGGAAAGTGCCTGCAAGTTATTCTCAGCAGCCACGGCTGAATCCGATAGCCCCTCTTGAAGTCGCTTGACCTCCTCGGTGATGCTGGTGAGATTCGTTTCGAGATTCGCAACACCACGAGCATCAGAATCCCGAGCCTCTTGTAGCTGATAAGCTGTGAATGCGCCGTAACTCGCAATACTGATGCCGATTAGCCCCAGTAATATACCGATAATACTTCCTGAACCTGTTTTGGCCGTAGCTGTCCGATCCGGCTTCTTAGCATCAGACTGTCTGCCAGTCGTCTTATCCGACTGTTTTGTGGATTGCCCCTGCTCCTGCTCCAGCCGGGCAAATGCATCGTTTAGCTCTACTGATAGCTTCTCAGTTTTGTCTGTCATATCTCATTGTTACTCAGATCAATCCGCTTGCGAAAGACTTACTTTCAACGCCTCTAACATAGAATCATCCTGTTGATTAACCGCCAGTAGAACTTTATCAAAACCCATGTTAAATGCCATCGTTTGCAGTCTTGGCGATGGAACAATTAACGCTACAGGAAGATCATTGTCGATGAGTTCCGCCAGTCTTTCTAAAGCCTCTCCGCTATAAACAGTTGCCACTACACGCCTGTCAGCGGGGGAGACATAATCACCTGAATAGCTAATAGCTTCTCTTTTGTATACTTCGAGGTAATCTACAGTCGCGCCTCTTGAGACCAGGATTTCTTTTAGTTTTTCCCTGCCACCAACTCCTCTGACGATCAATATCTTCGAGTTACTCACGCTATTTAACTCAGGAAGATCCAGTAAACCTTCTGAGGACGCTGTTTGTGGCACAATCGGTTGAACGATCTCTTCGTCCATCAGACGCTGAGCCGTTGCCGGTCCCACTGCATACCATCTGAGTGACTGAGGCCATTGCGGCCAATAGGATTGCATTTCACTCAACCCAAACAGCACAGCGTTCTGACTTATGAATATAATATGGTCGAACTGATCCAGATTCAGAATCAACTGGCTCGATAGGGTTGTCTGTTTAGTCGGGACGAAGCGCAACAGTGGTTTGCTTAGTATCTCGGCCTCATCGAGTTTGTCAGCAGTTTCCAGATAAGCTTTCAAACGAGTTTTGAAATTCGCATTCTGTTCTTCGCTTCGCGTTAGCAGAATGGTATTTATCATAATCAGGAATGCGTCTTGATTAACTTGTCAGCGCCCTTGGCCAACATCTCTTCAGACAGTGATTTTGCCATCGGAATTGCCCCTGATCTCTCCGCTTTTGAAGACAAGCGAATAAACGTCTCCCCTAAGGCATCGCTAACGTATGTGCTAAGGCTCATCTCATCATCCACCAGCGTGGCAAATGATGCAATCGGCAGATTGCAGTCAGCACCCAGAGATATTGATACTTCCCGCTCACAGCTCACACAGTCAAACGTATCTCGATGATTTATCGCCTCAAGAAGGGAGTTAATCTCACTACGATCTGATCGGGACTCGATGCCAACTGCCCCCTGGCCTGCTGCCGGTATGCTCATATGGGTGGGAATCTTTTCAGCGATTCGCTCCTCCAACTGAAGGCGTACCAGGCCTGCTGTGGCCAATATGATCGCATCATATTGGCCTTCATCCAATTTGCGTAACCTGGTGTCGACATTTCCCCTTAGATCATCATAGACAAGATCCGGTCTCGCAATTTTTAGCTGCAGTCGACGTCTCAGGCTGGAGGAGCCAATTCTTGAACCCGATCCGATATCTTCGAGACTTTTATAATGGTTACTGACCAGTGCATCCCGAGGATCTTCTCTTTCACACATGGCGCTTATCTGCAGACCCTGTGGCAATTCGGCAGGTACATCCTTCATGGAATGGACGGCAATGTCCGCACGCCCTTCGATTAAGGCAACCTCCAGTTCTTTTACAAAAACCCCTTTTCCACCAATCTGACTCAAGGGTGAACTTTTGTTTCGATCGCCTTCAGTCGTCATACCAACGATCTCGACGGTTAAACCGCTGTGTGCATCTTCCAGGCGCTTCTTTACGTGGTGGGCCTGCCAGAGTGCCAGCTCGCTTTCTCTGGTCGCAATTCTGATACGGTCAATCATGGTCAACTAATTCATGCACAAAAAAGGCGGCATTATAGCCGCCTTTTTGCTATTTCTAACTACTTGGAGCCAGTTATTCAACCATGACCGCAAACTGGACGCTAGAGGGTCTGGACGAGTCTTCTAAGACCAGAGACATGTCGTCTGCTGACATCGAGGCGATCTTCTACACCCCGCATTCTGACTCGATAGTGTCCTCTTGTGTCTCTCTCAAGGCCTTCAAGATGATCCATCATTATCAGAGCATTTCGATGAATTCTTACCAGCCTGTCGCCAAATTCATCCTCCAGGTCTCTGAGCGTATCATCGATCAGAACCTCACCGCTTTCGTGTCGCACCGTGACATATTTGTGATCAGCCTCGAAAAAACGCACTTCAGTCAGGGGTATCAGTTCAATTCCCCGGCGGGTTTTGGCGCTGATGTGAGTTCTGGCTCTTTGTTTAGGCGCTTCTTCACCGCTGATCGCCCGAACCTGAACTTTATTCACCCGACCGACTTTGCCAAGCGTACCAACCAGCGTTTCACGCCGGACGGGCTTGAGCAGATATCCTGCCGCATTCACATCTATCGCTTCGATGGCATGCTCGCCAAAGGCCGTACAGTAAACCACCGCAGGTGGCGATGGAAGATCGGCCAATTGATGTCCAGCTTCGATACCATCGGTACCGGGCATCCGAATATCCAGTAGTACGATATCCGGTTCAAATTCTATTGTCTTTCGAATCGCTTCATCTCCCGATGCAGCTTCCCCGACAACCTCATATGCATCCAATGCACCAACCATTCGCACGAGACGTTCGCGCGCTAACTTTTCGTCGTCAACTACTAGCACCTTCATGGTGAAAAAACCTCGCTAATAAATATTCAAACTACAAAGTCCCAAAGGGGCCCCAAGAACTAGCAAATTACCTGATTTTCTCAACAAAACTGCGACGCACTGCACAGAATTGACCAGAATTTTTCAAAAGTTTCGCAAAAGTGTGACAGGTATCACATTTCTGGGATTATTCTTCCGAATCTCTTAAAGGATAGCTGATGGTCGTCTTAAAGGTAGTATCTGCAACCTCGGTCGTAAGTTTGGCACTTTCGCCATATATGGCTTCGAGTCTCCGACGAATATTATCAAGTGCCATTCGGTTGCCCTGCTCATGGGAATAGTCGCCCTGGAATAGGGGATTGGTAATAGAAACCACCAGTTGATCGTTCTCCTCAAAAATGTTCACGACTACTTCACCCCCTTCAGGCAAAGGCTGAATACCGTGGTAGATGGCGTTCTCCAGCAATGGTTGAATCGTCAACATCGGAATTCGAACCTGGTTGGTATCAACTGCAATCTGCCAGTCAACCTCAAGACGGTCATCCAGCCTGAGGCTCTCGATATGTACATATTTCTCACACAACCCAAGTTCTTCTTCAAGATATACGGGCCTGTCACTTGAATCGTTCAGTGACGCTCTGAATAACACTGACAGATCCTCTACAACCTCTTCCGCTGTTTCAGGATCGATGCTGATGAGACTTGCAATAATATTCATCGAGTTGAACAGAAAGTGTGGTCGTATCCTTGACTGCAGAGCCTGGATCCGTGAGTGTAGTTCAGCTTTCTCCTGACCACGAAGCTGGTGCTGTAGAAAGAAGTAGCGAAACGCAATACCCGTCATGACAGAAGCCACAATTAAGTTGCGTGCCAATATCCCTAATGCCTCGACTGACCAGCCTGAAGGTTCCCCATTCGTCACCCAGTCCGCAATAATGCTGAATATCAAAGTCAGTGAAAGGATCAGACCATAAGCGGTCGCAGTCGCTGCAAAAACGGACATTTTCATCAGAATGGGTCGAAAATTACACAGCACGGCAGCAGATGTGAGCACAATCCATTCAACAAATAGCGACGTCAGTCCAAGCTGAACCCAACTGAAGTCAATCAGTTGAGAATTAGCCAATACCAGCACGAGCACCAGGAGTTCAGTTACGAGGACCAAAAAGAGAATACTCTGGGCCTCGCACAGGTCAGGCAGAAAAAAATCTTCTTCAATTTGTATTTCTTCCACTCGTCCTCCTAATGAACTTGAACAGTGACCACAGCACTAGTATATCCCGATGCTGCTATAATCGGCGCTTTCTGGACAAAGGAAGAGATGCAGCATGACCAGATTCGTATGCTGTGAATAGCACCAAAATGAAAACCGAGCATGAAAAGAAGCTATGGGACGGCAGATTTAGCGAAGCAACTGATGCATTTGTCGAAGAATTCACTGCTTCGGTAACCTTCGATCAGATACTGGCTGTTTACGACATAAGAGGGTCGATCGCCCATGCCACCATGCTTGAACAGGTCGGCGTGCTGACTGGTAACGAACTCGCTCTGATCAAATCAGGTCTGGACGAAGTTCGTGAAGAAATTCTCGATGGAAATTTCTCCTGGTCGATCAGTCTGGAGGATGTTCACATGAACATAGAACAGGCTCTGACGAACAAAATAGGCGACGTTGGCAAGACCCTGCACACAGGAAGATCAAGAAATGATCAGGTAGCTACCGATATTCGCCTGTATCTCAGGGATATGATCGACAATATTGGCAAGTTGATAACAAAGCTTCAAATAGGGCTACTCGATTTGGCAGAAAGGGAAGCAGAGACCATATTACCCGGTCTGACCCATCTGCAGGTTGCCCAGCCAATCACCTTTGGTCATCACATGATGGCCTGGTACGAGATGCTCGACAGAGATTTCGGCAGACTCATCGACTGCAGATCGCGGGTTAATATTATGCCCCTGGGTGCTGCCGCTCTTGCGGGAACCACCTTTCCGATAGACAGACATCTGACTGCAAAATTACTTGATTTTGATAGCATCGCCGAGAACTCGCTGGATGCAGTGAGTGACCGTGATTTCGCCATCGAGTTCACCGCGTTCGCCAGCACGCTGATGATGCATCTCTCCCGATGGTCAGAAGAGATGATTCTCTGGTCATCCTCTCAATTCGAGTTTATCGAACTGCCGGACCGCTTCTGCACTGGTTCGTCGATCATGCCTCAAAAGAAGAACCCGGATGTGCCAGAATTGGTGAGGGGAAAATCCGCCAGAGTATTTGGCAGTCTCACAGCCTTACTGACACTGATGAAGTCTCAGCCCCTGGCTTACAACAAAGACAACCAGGAGGACAAAGAACCACTATTTGACGTGGTCACTACAGTTACAGGCTGTCTGACAGCCTTTGCGGATATGGTGCCTGCAATCGCCACACATCCTGAAAATATGCGCGCTGCGGCAATGAAAGGTTATGCAACAGCAACTGATCTGGCAGACTACCTGGTTAAGAAGGGGTTACCCTTCAGGGACGCGCACGATGTGGTAGGAAAACTGGTCGGCCTGGCAATTGCTGAACAGATAGACCTTTCAGAGATTAAACTTGAAACCCTTCGGGACGCATCCGCTCTGATCGATGAAGACGTATTCGACGTACTCACGCTTGAAGGTTCAGTTCTGGCCCGAAACCACGCCGGGGGCACCAGTCCGGATCAGGTGAGGTTAGCAATTCTCAGAGCGAGAGATAACCTGTCAAAAAGATAAACAACACGACCGGACTGCCACCTCCTGCTCGCATCAGCTCTCTAGCAGGCTGACCGGGCGATCCAATTGTTCCGAGAATACCCGGCCTAACAACCTCGACAAGGATTCTGAGGTTGAGCTGCAATACCACTGATCATCGAGATAACCGAGATGGTAACCACCGGATTGAGCAGCCACCCACACCTCGTGGGTAGATATCTGCCTGCTGAGTACGATGGCAGATCCATCCGGCATTGTGACAGCCATATTGCCACCCGCAACGTCGATATCCAGGTCCAAATCGAGTTCATCCAGTTCATCTTCGAGCTGTTCAACTATGGCGTCAAACAGATCGTAATATTCTCTATCTTCCACAGGGCTTGTCTCTTGTGTTTCGATATGAGTATACGCCTGCGCTTTCACGCAAAATAGACAGGGAGTATAATCGGCATCGATTTTAAAGGGACAAGGGCAATGAGATTACTAGCCTTCGCAATCATCATAATTCTGCTTAGCGGTTGCGGACAGAAGGGTCCTCTGTATCCCCCGGAAACTGACAAACCTCAAACCAGCCTCTGGTAGGCAATTACCATGGATTACTTCAGCTACCACGACGGTGAGTTATGGGCCGAACAAGTGCCCCTAACCCAGATCGCTGCAACTTATGGCACGCCGACATTCATATACTCCAAAGATGCCATCACAAGCGCGTATCAACAATTTGACAGTGCATTCTCGCGTCACGAGCATCAGACCTGTTATTCGGTAAAGGCTAATTCCAATCTGGGCGTCTTGAGTTTGTTGTCTTCCCTTGGCGCCGGTTTTGACATTGTCTCAGGCGGAGAGCTGGAGAGGGTTATAAGAGCAGGCGCACCGGCAAGCAGGGTGGTATTTTCAGGATGCGGGAAACAGGATTGGGAAATCAGCAATGCACTTAAAGCAGGTATTGCCTGTTTCAATATCGAATCGAGCCACGAACTCGAGCAGATTAATCGAATCGCTTCAGCGCTCAATCTTCGGGCCCCCGTATCGATAAGAGTCAACCCAGATGTAGATCCCCGTACCCATCCTTATATCTCAACCGGCCTGAAAGAAAACAAGTTTGGCGTAACGGCATCAGAAGCACACGAGATGTACCGAACCGCCAGCAAGCTCCAGCATATAAATATAGTTGGTATCGACTGCCATATCGGCTCGCAAATTACTGAAATTGCGCCCTTCGTTGAAGCCATGCGACGCATCGTGGAAATGGTTGATGATCTTGCTGCTGAGGGTATTTCTCTCGAACATATTGATCTCGGTGGTGGCGTCGGAGTTCAATATCATAATGAAACTACGATTAATATTGACGAATATGCCGCTGCCATCATACAGACAATGGGTCATCGTCAGCAGAAACTGGTGTTTGAGCCCGGCAGGTACATCGTGGCAAATGCAGGCATTCTGCTTACCTCCGTAATCGGTTTAAAACAAAACGAGGGCAAACACTTCGCTATTATCGATGCGGCCATGAACGACTTGATTCGACCCTCCTTGTATCAGTCATGGCAGTCTGTCTCTGTTGTCGTCCCTTCTGATGTACCTGCCCGACAATACGACCTGGTTGGTCCGGTCTGCGAGTCCGGTGACTTTCTTGCAAAAGACCGGGAACTCGCTCTCAAGGCAGGTGACCTTGTAGCCATACATTCTGCCGGAGCCTACGGATTCGTCATGAGTTCTAATTACAACAGCAGAAATCGTGCAGCCGAACTGATCGTCGACGGTACCGATGTGCAATGTGTTCGAGAAAGAGAATCCATTGATGACCAGCTCCACCTGGAACACATTTTTCAAACGTAGCAGTATCCAGCAACCAAAGTTTTCGATCTCATTATTCTGCTTCTCCCCGTATCCTCGAAATGATTTCGGACGAATGGATTGAGCAATCCGTTCTGCCTCTTCTACATTGGTGTTAAGATCTGCTCTCCAACACTGCTGGATTAATCACAATGAAAAAACAAGCAATGATCATGGGGTTTCTACTAGCTATCCTTCTGCCACTACAAAGCGTTTTCGCCGGGAGCAAGGATATTCTAATTACAGAAGTACACGTGACCGAAGACATTAACGGGGCGGCTGTCGCCCTTGAAATTCTGGGAACAATCTCTGCCAGGCGGACGCTTCTGGCGTATCGATTGTCGCGCTTCCCAATGCCTTTTCTCTGGTTTCATGCTCGACGCTGGGCGACCAGGATCTCATTGACGCG
>CAZJRI010000008.1:29103-70370 GCA_964548025.1 uncultured Pseudomonadales bacterium | reverse complement strand
CTATCTCGGTACGGGATTCGATAGGGGTTGAGTCGCCCTGCAATCTGCGTCCATCAACCTCTGTACCATTGGTGCTGACATCCTTCAATCTGAGTTCATCGTTTTCAAGGTAGAGTTCGCAATGTCTTCTTGAGACCTGATTCTGCAGAATGCAAATCCCACTTTTGGCATCACGGCCCATTGTCAATGGCAGGCTCGCCCGGTTGACCATGAAGCTGATTCCATTTTCCATCTCGATTCGCGCGATTAACTGATTCTGGGCCTCTGCTGCAGCCTCTCGGTCTGGTTGAGAGTGCCTGGCCACTGAACTGATCCCGGCACTAGCCAGAGCCGTCATCTGCGGATCGAATGTCGATGTATCTGTTGATGCAATCTTGGAAGTCATGTTTTTAGATAATAACGTTACCTGGTGAACAGTTAGGTTCGCCTTAGTATCCATAATACGTGAATTATTGATGTGAACTGTGATGCAGTTCACGCTTTCAGGGGACAGGTTTAGAAATCTTGAAGAATTTTCGTAGATGTTAACTATATGAATTATAAGAGAAAAATTTCTGAATCGACTGTTTTAATGTCAGTTTGAACTATCCAGTGACCTAGATATTGGCGATCGCTATAACCAGGGCTGCTGAGAATTACCCGGAATTATTATGGGATGCGTGGTGCTGGAGGGTAAGAGGTAAAGTCAGGTTGTTGCGCGGTTTTTGATTGAACAGGCGATCTCAAGCCATCCGATAGTTATCGAATGGCTGATTTCAGGTATCTTCGCGTTTGATTCACGCCTGAATGCTCGTTGATTCAGGCAGCTTCGCGTGTCGGCTCTTGTTCTTCAGCATGTTGCAATGGAACAACATTGTCATCGGCCTTTTGTGATTCTTTATTCAGCTCACGTCTCAGCATCTCGGCAACAATAGGGTCTATTGGGCTCGGATTGAGATGGCTAAAGTGCATTGCCAGTGAAATAAGTTTAAACATGTTTGTTTCCTTTGAATCTTGTCTTTGGCTATCTTGTCTTTGGCTATATGGGGACGAGTGCCACCCATTCAAGAAGGAGCGCATTGTACGGATCTGAAGCGCAATATCAGTATCTATTTTCGATATCTATGTAGAAGCAGAAATCCAATTGATTACAGGCATCAAAATCCCCGCTATTTTCCGAATTTACGTCAAGATTCCGTCAATAAGAACCATTCAAACAAGGGTGCCCTATTTGAAACCTGCATGGATCGAACAGGAAAACAAAGCAGCTTTATCAGGTACCTGCAATGTGCTTAATTCGCGCTTAGTTAGTGCCATTTTTAGCAGATCAAGCTATCCTGCCGGTTCAATTTACTAGTGAATAAGTTCAGATAAAGAGGAGCCACCATGGGAGATGTATATATTGTAGAGGCTTGCAGGAGTGCAATAGGTAAAAGGGGCAAGGGACTTGCGGGGCTCAAACCGGCAGACCTGCTCGGTGCCGTACAGAAAGCGGCGCTTGAGCGCAGTGGTATCGCGCCGGAAAAGGTCGATCAGGTAATAGGTGGTTGTGTCTCACAGGTGGGCGAACAGTCTTTCAACATTGCCAGAATCGCATGGTTGTCACAGGGTTTACCCCTTGAAGTGGCAGCTACCACTGTAGATTCCCAGTGCGGGTCAAGCCAACAGGCGACCACCATGGGCGCGTCCATGGTGGCGTCAGGTCTTGAGGACGTGGTCATGAGTTGTGGACTCGAAATGATGAGTCGCGTGCCTCTGGGATCGAATATGAAAGATGCTTCGCCCATGGGTGAAAGCTATCTGGAACACTATCAGCCAACCAGCCAGTTTATGGGTGCTGCGATGATTGCCGAGGAATATCAGATCACGCGTGAGCATACTGATGCGTTTGGTCTGGCCAGCCAGGAAAAGGCAATCAAAGCCTGGGAAGAGAATCGATTCGAACGTGAAATCGTACCGATTGAAGCCCCTGTACTGGATGACAGATTTGAGCCAACGGGTGAAATGAGGACCATAAGCAAAGATGAAGGGCTGCGGGCGACGAGTTTAGAATCTTTGAAGGGACTTCAGCCTGTGGCAGGTCAGGAAATTCACACGGCAGGATCTTCGTCACAGATTTCTGACGGTGCTGCAGCGGTTATTATGGCATCTGAGAAGGCGGTAAAAGAGCAGGGACTAAAACCAAGGGCGAGAATTGTAGCAAGCACGCTCGTTGGTGTTGATCCTGTAACCATGCTCAAGGGACCTATACCGGCGACGCGCAAGGTTCTGCAGAAAGCAGGTTTGACGATTGACGATATTGATATCTTCGAGGTCAATGAAGCTTTTGCATCGGTTGTACTCGCCTGGGAAAAGGATCTGGGAATCGACCCATCCAAAACCAATGTGAACGGTGGCGCAATTGCACTGGGTCATCCAACCGGCAGTACGGGTGCCCGGTTAATCACCACAGCGTTGCACGAACTGGAACGCAGAAAAGGCAAGTATGCTTTGATCGCAATGTGCTGCGGTGGCGGTCTTGGTACCGGCACCATTATCGAAGCGCTGGATTGAAGAATTAAATACCAGTCACACTATGTGATCTAACTCTCCGAAAGGGGCTCATTTGCTGATGCTTGAGCCCTTTTTTGGTTCCTATCTCTGCATCGAAACAGGGCGTATATCCTGCCTTTGCCTCAAATATGTGCATCGATTTGGTGCGATGCCAAAACCGTGCGATTTAATCCGCACCTCCGTAATCCTCTCAATAACAGGTATTCAAAGGCTTCTACCACTGACCCCGATCTTTCACCGAAGTTTGGCATCAACTTTGCTCTAGCACTTGAGACATGAAAGCACTGCCTTGGTATGTACCCTGGTAGTGATGGTACCAGGACTGAGCTTGTTGATTCGGATTGTGCTATTTCAGTGGGTTCAGGAAAAACAAGGTTTCGCATTTTGGTTAACCAACCGAATGGGTGAATACGAAACTGGTTTTAGGCTGTTAGTTACAGCAAATAAAAATCAAATGAAGATGTTAAAGAGGAATAGTGATGAAGAAAAGTTGGACAACAAAAAGGTGGCTGGGGTTCTTCGCAGTTTTGCTTTGTACGTTGCCGAGCATGGCATTCGCCGAGGGCATTGATAGCGGTGATACAGCATGGATGATCGTCGCTACGGTGCTGGTGCTGTTAATGACTATACCGGGCTTGTCGTTGTTCTATGCGGGAATGGTCAGGAGTAAGAATGTACTGTCGGTGCTGGTTCAGTGTTTTGCTATTACTGCGCTGATGAGTGTTCTCTGGACAGTATACGGTTATAGCTTTGCCTTCGGTGATGGCGGGGGCGCTAACTGGTTCTTCGGTGGGTTTGATAAAGCTTTCCTGGCCGGTGTAACAGTGGATTCGGTTTCGGGCACGATTCCTGAAACTGTATTTATGACGTTTCAGATGACGTTTGCAATCATTACACCAGCATTAATCGTTGGCGCATTCGCTGAAAGGATTAAATTCTCTGCGATGTTATGGTTCATGGGCGTGTGGCTGACAATTGTGTATACGCCTGTATGTCACTGGGTCTGGGGTGGTGGATGGCTCTCCGAACAGTTCAGTATCATTGATTTCGCGGGTGGTACGGTGGTTCATATTAATGCGGGGATTGCAGGTCTGGTCGCAGCGATTGTTCTTGGCAAACGTAATGGGTATCCCCAGTCACCTATGCCTCCTCATAATCTCACTTTGACACTCATTGGCGCTGCGCTTCTCTGGGTAGGTTGGTTTGGATTTAATGCAGGGAGCGAACTCGCTGCAGATGGTACAGCAGGGATGGCCATGGCCGTAACCCAGATCGCAACCGCAGCGGCAGTATTGTCGTGGATGTTTATTGAATGGTTTAGTCATGGTAAACCCAGTGCGCTTGGTCTGGCATCTGGTGCGGTAGCAGGATTGGTTGCTATTACTCCGGCATCAGGCAATGTAGGTCCTATGGGAGCGTTGGTTATCGGTTTGGTTGCCGGAATCGGATGTTTTTATGCTGCTACCAGGGTAAAGCGTGCGCTGGGATATGATGACTCTCTGGATGTATTTGGCGTTCACGCAGTTGGCGGCATCATTGGAGCACTGCTATCCGGTGTTTTTGCTGCTGAATCACTCGGCGGCTCCGGTGGACTTGTAGACAGTGGTATCGGTGGTCAGGTGGTTAACCAGGCTATCGGCGTTCTTGTGACCATTGTCTATTCCGGTGGGCTCAGCTTTGTCATCCTGAAGGTGATTGACGGTGTCATTGGATTGCGAATTACCGACGAAGAAGAAGAGGAAGGGCTGGATCTGGCATCTCACGACGAACGTGGATACGTATTGTAGTTTTTGACTCATACCTCACCAGTAAGAAAAGGCCGGGCATTGTCCCGGTCTTTTTTTGTCCCTTCTTTCTTTGTCCCTTCTTTCTGGACAAATACCATCCACAGGTCAGCGTCTATACTTATTATTCCAATGAATTGGATTTCATATGGAATTGATGACGCAACCAGAATATCAGTCGGTGATGCTTGGCATTCTCGCCATGCTTTGTGCTGCCCTGGTTTTATGGTCACTGCGAATCAGGAGAAAAGGCGCTGGTGAGAGCAATTCCGGAGTGGAAAGAGTGGCTGAACCCAAATCACCGGATGGGAAACAGAAGGCGGACAGAAAGAACCTGCAATTTGAAGACAAAAACACCACTGCTGTGTCAATGCGCACTTATTGCCTTGCGTTTTCTTTAGAGAAACCAGGAGATTCTCGACATCAGGAGATCATCTCAGAAGTTGTAGCAAACCGGAGTGAAATTGTTGGGGATCGGAGGTTTCTTCCAAGACAACCTCTAATTCTTCCTCGTCTGTTGAGTGCAATAAGGAACAATGAGAGCGATGCAGACGACCTGGTTGAGATTATCAGGCAGGACCCCGGGTTGACTGGCGAGGTGTTAAGAATTGCAAATAGCCCACTTCATCGTATAAAACCGGAGCCGATTAACAGCGTTGAATATGCGGTGGTATTACTTGGTCTTGACGGGCTGAAATCCTTGGCTTGTACTGCGGCGTTACAGCCAATGTTCCAGTTCAAAAGCAACCGGTTTTCTGAATTTGCACAGATTATTTGGGAGCAGGCGCTGGATTCATCATTTGCAGCTCAGAGTTATGCGAACAAGTATGAGCCGGATATCTGTTTTAGCGCAAGTATGTTATCGCTGGTATCCTGTATTTCGCGAATTGTATTGTTTCGTTATGTTACGAGTGTTTATGAGAGATATCCTGACCTTAAACCTTCTGCTGATACTTATATTCATGTCATAGAGCAACACACAAACGCCATTACAATCGAAATAATGAGAGACTGGCAACTGGGTGATAATCTCGTCGAAGGGTTGTCAGACTATTTTAGTAAGGTGCCGGTAAATAAGTGTAATGTCCTGAGCCGGTCTCTTTATTATGGCCGTCTTGCAGGTTGCATTAGTATCCTGCTGAAACATGAAAAGATAACGATTGAACAAAGCCGATCATTTTTGAGGCTCAAGGGTTTGCAAGTATCAATGGTAGATCGCTTGCTGAAGCCCGTGCTGGTGGAAATTGCGAACGATAATCAAGAGGCTAAAAAGTTAGCCTCTTGATCCACAGGATCAATCGTTACCGGATCCCTGAAATTGTGCCACACCTTGTGCGCCATCCCGAGCTTTCTCGTCGGCGTAACGAAACGTCACCGAACCGAACAACATCTCGTCCCAGGATTGTTGCCCCCAGGGAACTTCCCTGCTCGGATCAGGATTTGCTGTGTTCTGAGAAGAGTTGTCCCAGGTCGTGCTGTGGACAATTTTTGTACCGGCTTTCAGCAGTTTAGGTTCACGCAGTACATACGATGTCTGCCAATTGAAATCGTAGGCAGGTACTGATAGAAGAATTTCCTTCGTGCCGTCCGGGTGATAAGCAATGAAATCAGATGCCTTGCCACGGTAGTGAGAGTGGGGCAGCATGCTGAAAACAAGTACGTCCCGGTCCAATATCTGGGATTTTGATTCTTTATGAGCCTTGGCATGAGGAGGAATCCGGAATTTTGTGTTCATTAAAACGGTGCCAGAGAGCTTATGAGTTGGCGGCTCGTCGTAGAAGTAAAGCCCCAGGCGCGAATTGTCGGTAGTTGCCTTTCCGTAGGGCGTGTAGTGCATTTGAAATCTGATCGTTGCACCTGCAGGTAGAAGCGTGCCGACGTCTTCAGGGTACTGCCTGACGACAGCGCCAGGTACGTAACCACCCAGGCCGCCCCCACGTCTTCCAAATCTCCGTCGCTTATCGCTGGCATCAGGGTCAGGGATGTAGAACCTTGTTATGACATGATGGAGTGCCTGTCTGTCACCTGGAATGATCTCTGTCGCACGCACCCAGACATCATGATCCAGTGGATTAGTCACAGTCGGATATTGATAGTCAACAACGCCCGCAGCGGGTACCTCGTAACCCGGGATCTCAATGACCAGGTCTGGTTCGGCGTTCATGCCCCATTCCGGCCAGTTGTGATCGAAGTCTGCCAGTCTGTCAGGACCATCACCCCGGGGTGAACCAGCCTCGATCCAGTGTACCAGTGTCTGAATTTCTTTATTGGTCAGTGAACGATCATTCAGAAAGTCCCCATGAGCAGGGTCCGCATGCCAGGGCGGCATTCTTTTGGTTCGAATGACCTCTCGAATCATGGGTGAGAATCCACGTATCATATCGTAACTGGTCATTGCCCATGGGCCGATGCCACCTTCATGATGGCAGGCCAGGCAGTTGTCTATGAGCATTGGTGCGATGGTTTCAGAATAGGAGATCTGTGCGTGTTCCGCTTTACGATCCCGTTCAGCGAATTCGATTTTGCAGGCAGAGGTTTGCGTTTGGTTGACTGCTATTTCTTTGCCGGTCATTAATGCATCTATGGCAGCTCTGGCTTCATCCGTCGCACCCCTGTAGGCTAGTTTCCAGTTATTGGTGTTGATCACAAAAACTTCGGCGCTGTTCATGATGCCGAGTGATTCACCAATGATCTGGGTGTCATCCAATAATATTGGTGTTTCTATGCCGAGGCTCTCTGCTTCCATTGCAATAGAATCGCGATCATCAGACAGGGACGAATCGATCAATAGAAAAGCGACCCCCTTATCGCCATATAGAGACTTGAGCGCCTGGAATTCAGGAATTGCCTGTTTCAGTGCAGGGCATCCGTTCTGTACTGACATGAGCACGACTGCCTTGGCATCTGACAGATAGTAAAGTTCATGGCTGCTGCCGTTATGATCCAGCAACTCGAAATTTTCTACTCGATCATTTGGATCGAGTGCCCAGGCCGGAAGTGACAGTAAGACGAAAAGGGCGGAAAGATAACGCATAAGTTATTCTCCTCAGGGTTTGATTCCCAATGATTGGGGCAGGGTTATCAGTGAGAAGATTATAACAACGAAGTGATAGCGATGGTCAAATCACAAAAAGGTCCCGTCAGGGGTCGATTCTAACCCGCTTCGAATTTCCTAGAGTTGTGTATCACCCTTCAGCAGCCGCTGGCTGATGGTCCTGTTAAGTATCTCGTTGGTACCATCAGCCACATTAACAATCCTGAGTGAATGCCAGGCGTCGACGAGGCCTATTTCGTTGGTAAAACCCATTGCGCCATGAGTTTGCATCGCACGATCAACAGCCTTGAGTCCAATTTGTACGGAATAAGCTTTCGTCATGGATAGTTCTTTCACCGATTTATTACCCTGATCCAGTAATCCCCCGACGTTCAGTCCCATCAGGTGAGCGGCATGAAGTTCCGTTGCAGATTCGGCAAGCGGAAACATGACACCCTGGTAATCGCTGATGGGTGAGCCGAATGCTTCCCTTTGTTTCGCATAGGCCAGCGCTGTCTCCAGTGCCCATCTACCGTAACCAACTGCACGGGCAGAATTGTAAATTCGACCCAGCGATACGCCGTACAAGGCTGCATTGAAACCGGCTCCCAATTCGCCAACGAGTTGCCAGGATTCAACCTGAACATCGTCGAAAGTGATTTCAGCTTCATCACCCCCAATATGACCGAAAAGCTTTATCACCCGTTGAACCTTGAATCCCGGTGAACGTGTTGGGACGATAAAAGCACTGATTCCGCCCTGTTTTTTTGCCGCAAGCTCAGTATCGGTGATGGCAAAGACAATGCAGTAGTCAGCGACAGGGCCGTTACTGGTCCAGATTTTTCTCCCGGTAATGCGCCAACCATCACCATCTCTCTTTGCGGTGGTCTTGATCATGCTCGCATCGGATCCTGCATTGGGTTCTGAAAGTCCGAAACACATTGATTCGGTGCCGTCCATGAGACCAGGGAGGTAGTGGTTTCGAGCTTCTTCTGTAATCTTCTCGAGTAACCGGCTTGGACCAAATGCCCAGTGGGCAAGCGCATAGAGCATCAGCCAGTTCTGGGGACCACAGTGATGGAACAATGCCTGCCAGGCAGCATAATAGGCCAGATGACCCAGACCGCCTCCGCCCAGGGATTCAGGGACGCACATGTGATAATAACCCGCAGCAGAAGATGCCCTGCGGACCTCCTTTATGAGTCCCAGTAACTGGGGACCGAATCGACCATCTTCCAGGTACATGTCGCGTGGATTCTCAAATAGTGCACGATGTTCCCGATGACGGGGGAGTATCTCCTGCTCTGCGAATGAGACCAGACCGTCACAGGCTGCACTTATTTCAGCGGGCAATGGTTGTGCGATTGTCATAATTTCTCCTTGTTTCAATCCGTAGCGATCAGCCCTCAAGTGGGCCGATTACAATCAATGCTTCTTTATAAAAGAAATTGGGCCTGTTTACATGTAATAGTCAGTGGGAGGCTGTTTTGTGTTCCTGCTATATTTGTCCGGAATTTGGTGATGACGAAGATCTGCCGAGTCACGGTGGTTGTGAAGCAGACTGAAATTACGTATTTTGTTATTCAGATTTTCAATACGAAACACCATCGATATTAGCACCATCAATAGATAGTAACGGGAGCAGAGAGACATGAGTTGGGAACCAGAGATCAAAGAGATGCAGCAAAGAGCTGAGATGGCAGAGAAGATGGGAGGAGAGACTGGCATCAAGGTCCAGCATGAAAGAGGCAAACTCACCATCAGAGAACGACTTGATCTTCTGACTGATGAGAACTCGTTCCAGGAGATAGGTGGTCTGGCAGGAGCCGCAACTTATGAGAAAAACAAACTCGTGGATGTCAGGCCATCTAATATGGTTATCGGATTGTGTTCACTCAACGGTCGCAAGGTTGTGGTTAATGGCGGTGACTTTACTGTCAGAGGCGGCGCAGCAGATGCATCAATTGGCAATAAAGGCGGGCATGCACAGAACATGGCCAAAGACTGGCGGTTGCCTTATGTCAGATTGCTCGATGCGACCGGCGGCAGCGTCAAGACTTTTGAAAAGATAGGACGTACCTATATACCCACCAATCCTGTCACTCCGGGTGTGGAGAAGCTTCTTTGCCAGGTACCCGTCGTCTCTGCTGCACTGGGTTCGGTTGCCGGTTTGCCTGCAGTGGACGCCTGTCTTTCTCATTTCAACCTGATGGTCAAGGGGATCAGTCAGGTTTTCCCGGGTGGACCGCCGGTTGTGAAAGCAGCCCTCGGCATTGATATCACGAAAGAAGACCTTGGCGATGAGCGATCACAGGTCTTTGAGAGCGGTGTTATCGACAATCTGGCAGATACTGAGGAAGAAGCCTTCGATATGATCAGGCGGTTTCTGAGTTACCTTCCTGATAATGTCTGGCAGATGCCGCCAAGGGTGGAAAACGGCGATGATCCCAATCGACGGGAAGAGGCGCTGCTTTCGGCAATCCCGCGCAACAAGAGACGAGTATACGATGCCTATAAGATTCTTGAGGCCACGTTGGATAAGGATTCATTTTTTGAGATAACGCCACATTATGGCCGTTCACGCATCATCGGGCTTGCCCGCATCAACGGATATCCGACTGGCGTTATGATTAACAACCCGAAAAGACTGGGTGGCTCCATGGACGTCGCTGCAGGTACCAAGGTGATTCGGTTTTTACAGTTATGCGATACTTTTCACCTGCCAATGGTCTATTTTGCTGACGAACCCGGCTTTATGGCAGGGCCGGAGCAACAGCGGCAGGGTATTGTTCGTGCTGGTGCGAAAATGTTGTGTGCGACATTGCGAACCCAGATGCCATGGATCTCGATAATTATCAGGCAACTCTATGGTGTTGCCGGTCAGTGCCATGATCGGCCTGGCGGGATGTTCAAGCGGGTCGCCTGGCCTTCGGGGCATTGGGGTTCAATGCATATTTCAGGTGGCGTATCGGCAGCTTATCGACGAGTGATTGCTGAATCAGATGATCCGGAAGCAAAACAGAAGGAGATAGAAGAGAGCCTCGATGCACTGGCATCGCCATTTAGAACAGCGGAAGCATTTAATATTGAGGAAATTATGGATCCAAGAGATACTCGTCCGATGTTATCAGAGTTCATTGAGATGGCTCAGCCGATAATCCAGACTCAACTGGGTCCGACATCAACACCGTATATGCCATAAGGATTGGATCTGGCAGAGATGGCTATTTGTGATCTTTTTTCTTGCCGCAGGTAGGTTCAAACTAACTTAAATTAACATCAACAGCAGGGGGAGTGATGACCAAGCTCGAAGAATTCAGAGAAGAAACACGTGCCTGGCTTGAGGAAAACTGCCCGCAGAGCATGCGGACACCAATGGTCGAAGAAGAGATGGTGGATGGTGGTTCCAAGCACCGTAGCACCAACCCCGACTCATATGTCTGGCTTGATCGTATGGCCGAGAAGGGTTGGACCGTACCAAACTGGCCAAAAGAATATGGTGGTGCCGACCTGACAAAGGACGAATATGTCGTCTTGCTGGAGGAAATGACACGGATTGACGCAAGGACACCGCTGGGCGGCATGGGCGTTGTCATGATTGGACCGACACTCCTCGAATATGGCACGGATGCACAAAAGGCCCGTCATCTGCCAAAAATTGCAAGCGGTGAAATCCGCTGGTGCCAGGGATATAGCGAACCGGGTTCTGGTTCTGACCTTGCAAGTCTGCAAACCAAGGCAGAAGACAAGGGAGATCACTTCCTGATTAATGGGCAGAAGATATGGACATCAGGTGCAGACTTTGCAGACTGGATATTCTGCCTGACCAGAACTGATCCCCAGGCGCCCAAACATGAAGGTATCAGTTTTCTGCTGTTTTCCATGGACTCGCCGGGTGTATCCGTTAAGCCGATACGACTGATCAGTGGTGCATCTCCTTTTTGTGAAACCTTTTTCGATGATGTTGTCGCGCCCAAGGACGACCTGGTCCATCAGGTGAATCGAGGCTGGACAGTGGCGAAGAGATTGCTTCAGCACGAACGGTCTGGCATTCATACTCTGGCAGCCGCAGCAACAGGCCGGGGCAGACAACAGACCGGGCTCACTTTAAAAGAGGCAGCAATCGAGTATATCGGTTTGAGTGACGGTAAACTGAGTGATCTCCAGCTTCGTGATGACATTCTGCGCAACCGAATGAAAACGAGAGCTTTTACCCTTACGCAGAACAGAACTGTTGCTGAATCAGAAGGGGGTACCCCTGGTGCTGCAACTTCAATTTTCAAACTGTTTGGGGCAGATCTCGCCAAGGAACAACTGGAGCTGCAACTCAAGGTCAGGGGGACCCAGTCTCTCGGCTGGGAAGGCGAAATGTTCACAGAAGATGACCGCAGTGTTACGCGGGCGTGGTTGGGTTCCAAGGCTGCATCCATCGCCGGTGGCTCCAACGAGGTTCAGTTGAATATCATTGCCAAGCGAGTACTCGGGTTGCCTGACTAGGCTTCCTTTTCCATGCTGGTCTCCCCGGGGATTATCGGTACAGTGCCGATAATCTTCTCGCGGGCCAGCGACTCGATGTCATCGTCAGTTAGCGCGAGTTTTTCTCTGAGCACTTTTTCGTTGTGTTCGCCCAGGGTTGGCGCTGGCCACTGCACATTTTGTCGATGTCCGTCCATGGTGAATGCAGGGAGTGGATACAGTGCAACATCTCGATGAACACCCGGTGCCCATTCAAAGTACCCGCGTTCTTGAAGTTGCAGGTCGTCGACGAGATTTTGGGTTGATCTGACTACCGCGGCAGGGACGCCGCAGTTCTGCAAATCGGTCATTGCTGTGTCCGTACTTCTCTTGATTGTCCAGGCTGATATCAATTCATCCAGGGCATCTTCGTTCCGTTTGCGATGACTGTGGTTATCGAATCTGTCATCCCCTGCGAGCTCCGGCCTATTGATAGCATTAGCAAGATTTGCCCATTCATCGTCTGTTGAGCAGGTAATTGCGAGCCAGGCCTCTTCACCCTCACAGGGGTAGACTCCCCAGGGTGAAAATTCAGGATGATGGCTGCCCAATCTTGGCCAGTTGGCATGATTGAGCGAATACTCGATCATACCGTGTGCCCCCAGTGGAAGGAGGCACTCAACCTGGCTTAAATCAATTAGTTGGCCTTCGCCGGTTTGCTTTTGATGGTAGAGAGCGATTAGTACCGCGACGGCTGCATTCAGACCAGAAACTGCGTCACCCAACGCGACGTGCTGATGAGTAGGCGGCCAGCTTTCTCTGCCGTTCAGATGGGGGAGACCTGAACCCTGCTCAACAGTTGAACCATAAGCCCTGTGATCTGACCATGCACTCGACATCCCCCATGCCGGCATAGATATCATAACGATATTAGGATTAACTTTCTTGAGTTCCGAATAGTCCAATCCCAATTTGGGCAACACGGTCGATGTGTAGTTCTCGATAACGGCATCAGCATCCTTAACGAGCTTCTTGACGAGGTCACGACCCCGGTCAGTAGTTAGATCCAGAGTGATTCCGAGTTTATTTCGATTCATCGAATTGAATGAAGGCATCTTCTCGTATTCTTTCTCATCTACCCACTGCCTGGTTGCTTCCCAACCTCTCCACCAGTCAGGGTAACGACAATCTTCTACTTTGATGACATCCGCGCCCATGTCTGCGCAAAAACGTGCGGCGAGCGGACCAGACCAGCCTTTTGACAAGTCGATAACCCGAATGCCTTCTAGGGGTTTCTGACTGGCCGACTTCAATGCTTCGGCGCTACCCTCATGGGTTATATCAGCGGGTGATGACTCTGCCAGCATCTTCAGAATCTTATCCCTGTGCTGGTCGAGATCAGGTGCAGGGCCACTGGCCCTGGCCGGGGTTCTTTTCAGAATAAAGGGAATATCCGGCGCCTGGAATTCTTTACCGCCAGGCAACGATATGGTGGACAGGGCCCCCCGCTCGACGAATTCCGGCAACGTCAACAATTCTTCCGGGGTAGGTACAAGAGCAAGAGGTACACGTCGACCCTGACCGGCAATGACCAATTCTCTGGCTGACCATTTCAGCATGCCTTTTGACAGAATAGGATCCAGTTCGTCCGACTTTATAAATCGATCGATACTCGCATAGTAATCTGGATCGTGACCCAGTTCAGGCACCTCCAGCAGGTCGCATAGAGCGATCCATTGACCGGGTGTTAACGCAGTAATGCCTACCCAGCCGTCAGCACATCTAAATACCCCCATCGGAAATGTTGGTGGAAAACGATTGACGCCGAACCGCTGGGGTATTGAATCCAGTTCATAGGAGCGGGCTATCGCGCCTGTTTCATTCAGGATGATGGTCGCCTCAAGAACGCTGAGATCGATACTGTATCCGTTGGTACTTTCTTGTTTACCGAGAAGTGCCGTCATAACAGAAATAGCAGCAGTAACCCCGGCGATAACCTGTGGACCATAACCAGATGGTAATGTCGGTGAGCCTCCCGCCTCACCAATGCCAAAAGCGAGGCCCGAAAGTGCAGTGCAGAGCGCGTCATTACCAAGATAGTGCTTATAGGGCCCTGTCTGCCCGAAGAAAGTGACGTTACAGAGGATGAGGTGCGGATTAGCCTCCTGCAGGGTTTCCATCGTCAGATTAGATTCACTCTCGTCGATGGTATCCAGGATAACCACCTGGGCCTCGGCACAGATGTTTTCTATGGTGGCAAGGTCAGAAGGGTTGGCCTTATCGAGTGCGATGCTTTCTTTGTTGGCGTTCAGCCATCCAAAGAGACCGCTGGCATTCGGGTCTGTCGCAGTTTTGTCGGCGGGATCAGGAGCCTCGTTGTTGATGCGTGGCAGAAGGTAGCGGGCGTTATCACCGGTATTCGGTGGTTCAATCTTGATTACTCTTGCTCCATGCGCTGACAGCATGCGGCCACAGTAGGGACCGGCTATGCCTTGTGCCAGTTCGACCACCGTGATATTTGATAGGGCACTCATCGTCATCTAGTAAATCCTGTACCGGTTGCTATTCAGGGACAATTCTCATCAGGGACAAGGCTCATCATGGACAAGGCTCAAGGTTGGCTATGCGCCTTGAAGTCTGCTATCCACTGGTTTAGGTTCTGCGTTCCTGGGAACTGCGAATAAGTCGTGCAAATGAGAATCATCAGTTGGAATGTAAATGGGCTGAGGGCCTGTGTAAAGAAAGGTTTTCTAAAGTTTCTTGAAGAGAGCGGAGCCGATGTTATTTGTCTTCAGGAGGTCAGGGCCTTCCCCGAGCAGCTAGCGGTAGATGTTCGCTCGCCTGATGGTTGGTACGGCTCATTTTCACCGGCTGAGAGGGCTGGCTATAGTGGTGTTTGCATCTATTCACGAAAAGAACCAGAGAAGATCGAGATCAGTCTTGGTGAGTCCCGATTTGATACCGAGGGCAGATTTATCGTGGCGCATTATGGGCGAACGGCAATAGCATCGGTTTATTTCCCCAAGGGCAGTGGAAAAGACCGTGATAATAGCCGGGTCCCTTACAAGCTGGATTTCCATCGGGCGGTAAAGGAAAAAATAGACATACTGAGAAGGCGGGGTCCTGTTTTTGTAGCCGGTGATTTCAATGTGGCTCATGAGGAGATTGACCTCGCTCGACCGAAGACAAACAAGAAATCAAGTGGTTTTCTGCCGGAAGAAAGGCAGGTGATGTCAGAGTGGCTTGATGATAAATGGGTTGACGTTTTCAGGAAACAGCATCCGGGAGAAGAAGGGCATTATAGCTGGTGGCGACAATGGGGAAACGCGCGAGCTGACAATGTCGGTTGGCGAGTTGACTATATTCTTGCATCCAATAGCGCTGCCAAGAAAGTTGAGGATGCATTTATATGGCCGGATGCCCTGGGATCTGACCATTGTCCTGTTGGCGTCGATCTGCGTCAGGCAGATTGATCCGATGTAATTCAGCCTGGTTGCAAGAAGCAATCTTGCGGAAGAAATCTGGCAGAAGACATCTCGAATCATGGACCGGGTAAATGCGGATAATTTTAAGCGAGAGCGCCAGAGATGGATGATATACTCGAGCGTCGTAGGTCATCGTAAAATAGGTAATATGCAAGCCCTCTCAGGTATTCGGGTACTAGAATTTTCCAGCACCATAGCTGCCACTTATTGCGCTCGTCAGTTTGCTATGTGGGGCGCTGAGGTTCTGGCTGTCAGGGATGCATGGGTTGGTTCACAATTTCAATATCCTGCTGTAGACAATAGCGGCAATCCTTTCTCTCTATTACAGGAGTGCCTGCATACCGGCAAATCAATGATCGGGGGAGAGGCAGTCACTACCGATTTGATCGAGAACGCTGATATCCTGATTACGGATAGATCAGAAGGTGAGTTGGCGCTGATACCCGCCTTTAAAGAGGTCTCAACCTGGCCAATTCTTTTGGATATATCTCCCTTTGGCAGAACCGGACCGTATTCATCCTATACCGGAACCGAACTTATCGTAGAAGCCATGTCCGGTTTCCTTTCTGTCAATGGCAGTCGGGGTCGGGCCCCCCTCAGAATGCCCGGTAATCTTATTGGTTACATCTGCGGCGTTAACGGATTTATCGCAGGACTTGCCGCATTACATAGAAGATCTGGTTCGGGGGTATCTGAAAAAGTAGAAGTAAGCTGGATGGAAACGCTGATGACTATCGTGCCCACCCTGCGAACCCAGGTGCTGGGGCAAGTCGAACAGAGGGATAGTGGGCCGGGTACTGACCCCCTGGGTGTGCGACTTTACGAGATCGGTGATGGCTATCTGTCTTTTAATCTTGCCTATAAAATAGCACTTGAAGTCCTGCTGGAAATTGTTGGGCTGGATGAAAAGGACTTACCGGAACACCTGGATAGTTTCGAGAAGAGGCAGGACTATGATGCACTATTTGAATATATTCGTACCCTTGATTCTCCTTTCAGCATTGATGACCTGTTCCAGATTATTTCTGACCCGCCACACAGTTCAGCCGTTGGAAAGGTAAAAAGCCCCATCGAAATATTGCAGGATCCACAACTCCTGGCGCTGGACTATTTTCGAGACGTTGATCATCCAGTGCTGGGTCCAATCAGCCGAACAGGCCCACCTGCGAGGATGTCCCTGACCCCTGCTATGAATCCATTGTCTCGAAGGATTGAACCCGGCAGCGTTAACTGGTCAAAGCGGGATTCTGTCCCGGATAGCCAAACGCATGAATTATCGCGGCCTCTGGAAAACATTGTGATCGTTGATCTCACCCAGGCGTGGATTGGACCTTTTGCGAGTCAATTGCTGAGTGACCTGGGTGCAGAGGTTATCAAGGTCGAATCAGTTCACAAACCGGATGTCTGGCGATCGCTACCTCCCAAAAAACCCGAGGGTATCGTCAATAAAGACGCAAAACTGGTTAATACCAGCAGCAATTTCAACAGTGTCAATCGGGATAAAAAAAGCCTTACCCTCGATCTGGGCCAGGAAGAGGGTCGTCGGTTGTTTCGAGAGCTGGTCGCCGATGCAGATATCGTGATGGAAAACTATACGCCGAATGTAATGAAAAAGTTCGGATTAGCCTATGAAGATCTTATAAAGATCAATCCTGAAATAATCATGACCTCTTTTTCAGGTTATGGGAATATGGGGCCTTATGCCAGTTATCGTGCTAACGGGACAACGATAGAGGCGACGGCTGGCTGGGACAGTTTGTTTGGATACGCAGACGGCCCACCGATGGTTATGGGATTTTATCAGGCAGATACGGGCTTACAGATGGCCGCGACCACCCTGACAGCCCTGAACTGTCGAAACAGAACCGGGCAGGGCCAATATGTACAGGGATCAATGTTTGAAGCTGCCGTTGGTTATATTGATGAACTGATTCTTGAGGCGAGTCTGGGCAGGCATCACGATCGACTGGGCAATCGTCATCCTGATATGTTCATTCAGGGGGTCTATCCCTGTAAGGATGTTGACCAGTGGGTAGCGATTACCGTTAGAAATGAGACGGAATTTGATCTATTTCAGGAAATAGCCAAACTGAATCCATCAGAGCCCGAAGAGACGGAACAGCAAAGAATGGATCGGCTGGATGCGGATATATCAAACTGGAGCAGGCGCTTTTCATCCTATGAAGTTACTCGAATGCTACAGGCTATTTCTATCGCTGCGGCACCTGTCCAGTCAACTTCCGAGGTGCTGACAGATCCCCATCTGACGGCAAGATGCTGGTTTAACGAGTTGACACATCCGGACCTGGGCACTCACCTCTATGATGGTTTCTCATGGCGATTTTCGGAAAGTCAACTCAGATCCGAATTCCATTCGCCCCGTCTAGGTGAGAACAGTCGCGAGATACTGCGAGATAAATTCGGCCTGAGTGAAGCAGAAATTGGGGAATTGATTGATCAGGGGATTACTGGTGAAGTATTTTAGATTGGAAGCTGTTGAATGATGTTGATTCAATATCAGAGGAAGACTATAAGGACAAGTTGAATATGAATAGCACTCAGGAGGATTTTGAGCACAAATTGCAGCGGGTTCTGGTCTCCAGAATAGCTGGTTGCTCGAAACTGGTATCAGCAGATCGGCTGAGCGGTGGTGCGGCACAGGAGACATATAAACTAGTCGTTGAAGTTGATGGGCATGAGAAACCCCTGGCATTTCGACGTGCCAATGGGGGTGAATTTGTCAGCCCCACTTCTTCCCGCCCAGGACTGGCTGCTGAAGCACGGTTGATGGAATGCGCGAAGGCAGCAGGCGTACCGGAGCCTGCAGTTTATTACGTGCTTGAGAGGGACGATGATCTTGGGGATGGATTCCTTATGGAGTGGCTGGAAGGGGAAGCACTGGGCGCTCGAATTGTACGATCGGACCTGTATGCCGACATCCGTCCTGAGCTCGCGTATGAATTTGGCAAGATACTCGCAAAAATCCATCGCATTGACCTGGATGAATCCGGATTGCGGGACAAACTGGCAGTAATCTCACCTGATGAATTCATTGATCAGATGTGGGATCAGTACAAGGATCTGAAAACACCCCAGCCAATGATTGACTATACGGCTCGATGGCTGAAAGATCATCTGCCTGCAAATCCTCGCACAGCGCTGGTGCATAATGAGTTCCGAAACGGCAATGTCATGATCTCACCTGAGAGAGTTGTTGCCGTTCTGGACTGGGAAGCCGCGCATATCGGCGATCCGATGAGAGACCTTGGCTGGTTATGTACTAATTCGTGGCGATTCGGCAGCGATAAGCCAGTGGGCGGTTTTGGCGATTACGAAGATCTCTTCAGGGGATACGAGGAGATTGGCGGTGAGGCAGTTAATCCAGATGATGTAAAGTTCTGGGAGGTATTTGGATCCTACTGGTGGGCGGTTATTAGTCTTGATTTTGTCCTACCCTTCAGGACGGGGTTGGATACCTCAGTTGAACGGGCCGCAGTGGGTCGCAGAACCTCAGAGAGCCAGATTGACTGCGTCAATCTGCTCATACCGGGCCCGGTTGAAGTGATTGAACCGCTCGATGAATCATCGTCGCTCGATATGCCGCGGGCAGACGAATTACTGACCAGCATAAGAGATTTTCTGCGAGCTGATGTAATGACAGAGACAACCGGCAGGACAAACTTTTTTGCAAGGGTGGGTGGCAACTCGGTCGATATAGTCATCAGAGAACTGGCCAGGGGCGTCGCGAATCGCAACAGCGAACTGACCCGACTTGCCGAATTGTATGGCGCATCGATCAGCATTGGTGACTCTGAAACTCTCCAACCTGATAGTGAGAATCTTCGCTGGCGTCTGGTCAACGATCTGCGGGACGGCTCGATGCAGTTGGACAACGAATTGCTTAAAACGCATCTGCGAACCACAGTTGCTAATCAGATTCTGATTGACCAGCCAAAGTACAACGGTCTCAAAAAGGCGCTTGGGAACTGAAGCATCCAGGTCTTTAACCGGTTCAAATAAAGTTTCGACGTCTAGGTCTCTGGTACGTCTGTCTGGTTGGTGGGAGGTTTAACCAGGATGAAGATGAAGCAGGATGTTAATCCCGCACAGGCTGCCATCATATAAGGCTGCTGATAGCTTTGTGTCATCGCATAGATAGCTCCCATAATGCCGGGCCCGGACGCAAGCCCCAGCATCGAAAGTAAATTCGCCCAGGAATAGAGGCGTGCATAGTCCTTAAGACCATAGACTTCTGCGATGATGAGTGGTTGCAGCATCAGAAGATTGCCAACACTCAAGCCAAAGGCTGCAAGTCCAAAGGCCAGCAGCCAGATTGCCGATGCACTGCTGACGATGGAAAGAGAGACTACCTGCAAACCCATCATGAACAATGTGAATTTAATCGTGTTGAACTTATGCAGGAACCAGCCCCCGGCAAGCCTGCCGATGACGCTGAAGAATGGTAACAGCGTGATCGCATAGCGGGATTGATCTATGCTCATGCGTTCAGACAAGAGACCATATTGGTGAGCAATCGCGCCCACCTGCGACATCATGACGAAAAGGTATGAAATACTGAAGGACCAGAAGAAAGGATGCGCAAGTGCTTCTCTGAATCCGATAGATCGAGACATTGCTGCGCCAAAGCCCGATGAACCCCCGTCTGGGTTGAGGTTCAGATCCGAAGGTCTGGATCTGAGTACAAGCACCATCGGTAATATACCAAACAGGTACATGGTGGCTATTATGGGTGTGGCCACTGACAGCCCCTTATCTTCGACCAGCGTCACGCATAGGGGAGTCAGTACAATGCCGCCCAATGACAGTCCTGTCGATGTAATGGAGAGCGCACGAGCCCGGTTTGCATCGAACCACCGTGCGACGAGTGTTGTCGCCGGAAGCAGGCTCGAAGCGGTAAAGCCAAAACCGAAAAAAATGTAGACCACAAAAAGCTCAAACGGCGTTTGCACTGAGCCAATTTGCCAGAGGGATAATGATGCGCAGACCGTACCTGCTGCGATGATAATTCTTATATCGTATTTTTCAAGGAGTGGTGCGATTAATACGCCAGAAATACCGCTGACGAAAAAGAATACGGATACGGCGGTTGAAGCGAGCGTAATAGAGAAGCCCGCCTGATTTGCGAGCGCCTGCAGGTAAATAGTATGGCTGTAAAATCCAAGACCGGATGAGAATGACAGCATGATAAACAGCGCAGAGACAATCTTCCAGCCGTAGAAAATCCCCGAATTTGTTGTTTCACTCAAGTGTCGCTTTTCCCCGGTGAGTTCTTCACCCTTACTGGCTCGTTAACGCAATCTGCCTTTTCGGCGTTGTATTTTAATTATTATGCCGAAATTCCGCCGATTCGGTGTTGCTGATTAAAGCGGATGTGATCAGGTTGTGCAATCTGCTGATACGACGACGGCTGATTAATGTTACATTTGCAGACCAAACCTTGTGATAGCTGAGAGGATGCCAGGGCATGAGCGAATTTGAAGACAAAGTGGTTATTGTTACCGGAGCGGGTGGCGGCATTGGTCGTCATCATGCACTTGAATTTGCCAAAAGAGGTGCAAGGGTTGTCGTAAATGACCTTGGTACGGGTGTTCACGGCGACGGTGAAGGCAAATCCGCCGACAAGGTTGTCGACGAAATACGTGACTCTGGTGGAACGGCGATTGCCAACTACTCATCAGTTTCAGACAAGGATCAGGCCAGGAGTATTGTCGAACAGGCGGTTTCCGAATTCGGCACGCTTGATATCCTTGTTAACAACGCAGGAATCCTCAGGAATCGAACTTTAAAGAACATGCCGCTTGATGACTTTGATCTCATCGTCCAGGTTCACCTGTTGGGTACGGCTTATATGACCCATGCAGCGTGGCCCATAATGTATCAGAACAATTATGGACGAATTGTTCTTACAAGCAGCATATCGGGTATTTACGGCATGTTTGGTCAGAGCGCTTACGGTAGCGCGAAGATGGCCATGCTCGGAATGATGAACGTTCTTGCGCTTGAAGGTAAAAGTCACGGTATTCATATCAATTGTCTTGCACCGGGTGCAGATACAAGAATGACGGCACTCGACAAGGAATTGGGCATCGACCCGGAGCAGCCGAGGCCTGACATGCATCCCAGGTTGATTTCGCCTGCTGCGCTCTATCTTTCGAGCGAAGAAGCGCCGACAGGGATGGTGATTCATGCCATGGGCGGAACCTATTACCGAACTGAAACCTACCGGAATTCAGGTGTTGAACTCGGCAGGGATGCAACTTTCGAGGACCTTCTCGAACACCGTGAGGCTCTGCTGGACCTGACCGACGCGACTATCCGGCCGACACCCTGAAGATTCGGATAGTCAATTCGTCGGGCTTATTTTTCACGTAGCCATTTTGCTCTCTTCTGCAGACCTCTTGAGAACATGTTGACCAGACCCCGGTCTTTTTGCCATGCCTCAAGCATCTGCTCGTTGCGATTCCCGACAAATGCCTCGAAACTACGGGCTGTTTCAGTGGTTTCCTCATCAAGATCAGCGATACCCAGAAAGAATTCATCATCGACTGCGCCTCTGGCGACAAGGTCTCCCGCTTTCTTGAGAGAGCGGGAGGCGGCATTCTGGATGGAGTCATTTCCCTCGAGGGCCAGGGTTTGAGAAAGCATAAAGGCATTGAGAGCAGTCAGTACGTGCAGCGGCTCAGACTGCGAGAAGTTAGGGTGTAGCTTTTCGCTGCTGAATATCAGGCTCTGATCGATAAATACATTTTCGAAAGCGGCAAATCCCTGGCTGAGATCCCCGAGGAACCCTGGTTTCTCACGACTGGATAGAGAGACACCCTGATCGTCCCGTTCCACCAGCACCAGTGTATTGTCGTCAGAACCGGCAACTTGTACAACAAGGTGGTCAACGTGGTCGGAAGCGGCAACCCAGCTTTTGAACCCTGACAGTATCCTGCCGTTTTCGGCTTTACTTAAGGTTGTGCCCGGATATTCACCCGTCTTGTCTTCTGCAACAAGATAGCTGGCCCAGCCCTTCCTCGGACAAAATGGAAAGGCGTATCGCATCATGCCCTGATAACCCGCGTGGAAGACCCATGCGAGCCGGTCTGCCAGTGCGCCACCGATCAGGGCTGTCGTCATGGTATCGTTCGATGAAACGTCTTTTGTTTTCCAGACCTCGTTCCAGGTGTTTTCATCGGGCGCTGCTTCCGGTTGATAACCGCCAGACTCCAGAAGGGTGAGTTCTTTGTTGAATTCCGAATTGTCAGCCATGATTAACTCCTGTTCTTGATATTGCATGACACTGGCATGCCGGATAGATTAATTGCCGTCCTGCTGCCAGATTAATTGCTTATTGCGAAATGGATTGATGTAGATCTAGGGCAATGGTCTGTTCTCGTTCCAGTTATCGTAGGTGACGAGTCCGACAAGCAGACCATGTAGTCGTCGTGGATGGATAAATCCCCCGAAAGAGGTGCCACTCCAGCCTGGCCCGGCCGCCTCTACGCGGGTTTTGATTTCAGGAATCCTGTCGGTTTCGATACTTGCCATGTAAATACCACTGACGTTCCGCTTTACAAACCTGGCTACCGCTTTATCTGCATCTTTCGGTTCAAGATATTCAAGGCTGTCAAGCAGTCCGCCATCCCGTCCTTCAAACCAGGTAATGGCGCCGAATTGCTCACTCTCGTATTTATTGGTAAACATGCTGCCCAGGTCAAACAGATCAGTACAGGTGGCGAGTTCCGATTCAAGATCAGGCATGGCATAGGTGATTTGCCAGATCTTGTCGTTGAGTCCGACCCGCTCTCTTTCGATTCTTTTCGAGAGAATAATGCCGATGCCGTGGAAATCTGCAGGGAAGACGATGTAACGGTCTTCCTGCTGTTGATGAACTTTCAGCCCCTTTTCTATGAGACGCTCAGCGAGGGCTGCAGGATCTGCCAGAGAGAAGCCCCCGGCAAACAGGCCACTACGTTCGCTCTTGAGAAAATCATAGACGGGTCCCGGCCCTGCAGGTTCAAACAACTCCAATTGATCCTGTCCCCATTGCAGGGTGACCCTCCGGGCGCCTGCGTCATCGTCGTGTCTATCGTCCACTACCTCGCAATCAAAGATCTGCGCATAGGTCTCAATTGCCGGATCGACGGCTGGAACGGCCAAAGCCAGGCGATCTGTTCTCTCGAGCATATTCGTCTCCAATCCAGGGCTATTCGGTTTATTGTCGTAGTGTATCTCAGGTGAGCGGCCAAATGGCTCTCACTCTGGCAGATGTCACTTTGGCAGAGAAGGTTTTTGAATAGTACACCCGTGGCGACTAAAGATGTGATGCGGTATCCTGAATTTTCCGGATCGGATCAGATATCTGATAATTGGCTCGATAAATGAGCCCGAAACATATTGGTGAGGTACAGTGAATGTCGGCACTTTCTTCGTTTCGAATTTGTGATTTTACAGGGCAACTCGCTGGCGCTGGGGCTACCAAGTGGCTGGCATCTTTCGGGGCCGAGGTGATAAGAATTGAGGACCCGGTACGCGAGGGGCGATGGGATATTTTAAGAGGTACAGGTCCTTTTGTTGATGAAGAACGCGGTATCGATATGGGAGGTGCGTTCAACAATCACAATACTGACAAACTGGGTATCACCCTGAATCTAAGAACGGACAGGGGCAAAGAACTCCTCGCAGAACTTGTAAAAAAGTCTGATGTGGTAACTGAAAATTTTGCCAAAGGTGTTCTTGAAAAGTGGGGATTCGGATATGAGCAATTGAAAGAACTCAAGCCGGATATCATCTATGTCTCAAACTGCGGATTTGGACATGTCGGCCCCTACAGTGAATTCAGGACCTGGGGCCCGATCGTGCAGGCAATCTCGGGCCTGACTTTTACCTCCGCACTGCCAGGTCAGCCTCCGGCTGGTTGGGGATATTCCTATATGGATCATACCGGTGGCTACTATATGGCGATGGCAATCCTGATGGCGATGATCCATAAGCAGCGAACGGGAGAGGGGCAGTGGGTGGATCTTGCAACGACAGATGCCGCACTCGGTCTGAATGGTCCCGTGTTGCTTGACTGGACAGTCAATGGTCGACCCACTCGACAGGAGATACAACCCAGCAGTAATCGAAGCCAGTGGCCGGTGATGGCGCCTCACGGTATCTATCCCTGTAAAGGCGATGATGAATGGGTTTCTCTGGCCTGTCGTAATGATTCTGACTGGCAGGCGTTCATACAACTCGTTGACGAGGACTGGTGCCGTGATGATTCATATCAGTCACTGGATGGACGTTTACATGATCAGGACAAACTCGATCAAGAGGTTAGTAACTGGACGGCTGGTAAAGACAAGTTTGAGATAACTGCGCAACTCAATTCGACCGGTATTCCTGCCGCGGCTGTTCAGAAACCCCAGGAACGAATTGACCAGGACCAAAGTACAGAGAATTTCGGATTGTGGCCAACGGTTCACCATACAAAAATGGGTGATGTCAGGGTTGATGGTCAACCCGTCCACTTTTCCAAGACTGATTGGGAGATGAAGCGGGGTGCACCCTGCCTGAGTGAACATACAGAGCAGGTGCTAACAGGAATACTGGGGGTTGATGCTGATGAAGTTGTTAAGCTTAGAGAGGAGGGCGTGATATGACCGCTTTATCAGGTATCCGTGTTCTTGAACTTGCAAATGAACGAATATCTTTTGCAGGTAAACTGATGGCAGATATGGGAGCAGAGGTAATTCTCATTGAACCCCCCGGTGGTGATCCTTCCCGGGGGTTTCCGCCCTTCCTCGATGATGAGCCGGGAGAAGATCGCAGCCTGTATTGGTGGCACTATCATACAAATAAAAGGAGTATTGTTCTCGATCTTGACAAGGACCCGGACCGTGAGATTTTCCGTACGCTCGTCTCGTCTACAGATATCCTCATCGAATCAGAGCCAAGAAAACGATTGGGAAGTCTGGGTATCGACTATCCAGAGCTTTGTGAAGTCAAACCTGATCTGATTCATGTTGCAATGACGCCTTTTGGCCGAGATGATCCGAAGAGTGACCTGCCGGTAACTGATCTGACGATACTGGCCGGTGGTGGTCCTCCCTGGAGTTGTGGCTATGACGATCACTCGCTGCCGCCGGTTCGTGGATCAGGGAACCAGGGTTACCATATCGGCTGTCATTTTTCCGTTATGTCTGCCCTGACAGCTTTCCTTTACCGGGGTGTTTCAGGTGAAGGGCAGTTTATTGATGTCAGCCTGCATGCAGGCGCAAACGTGACGACCGAAGCCTCGAGTTATACCTGGCTCGTGGCGGAGAATACTGTCCAACGACAAACCGGCCGACATGCATCTGAGTCTCCATCGATGGAGAGCCAGATACTATGCGCCGATGGTCGATATGCAAATACCGGCGTGCCGCCCCGATTTCCTCATGAATTCAAGAAGCTGTATGACTGGATGATCGATCTGGATCTACTGGATGATCTGCCGGAGGCTGTTTTCCTGGAAATGGGGGCAAACTGGGATGGCCCCTTTGACCTGTCATCCATCGGCCAGGACGATACGATAACTGCTATCTTTATGGCAGGCCGTCAGGCTTTGATGCTGATCGCCTCAAGAATATCTGCCTATGATTTCTTCTTCGGCTGCCAGAGTGTCGGGCTTTCGGTTGGTGTCATTAATTCCCCGGAAGAGGCATATGAAGATCCGCATTTCATCGAGCGTGGTTACCAGGTTGAAGTTAATCATGAAGAACTCGGCCGCAGTTACCGTTACCCTGGGGCGCCCTATCGATTTGAGAAAACTCCCTGGGCTATCAGTAAACGAGCACCAAAACTCGGTGAACACCAGGATGAGGTGCTGTCCGAGCTTGGCATCACTTAAGCCCTGATAGGCTGCGAAGCTATTGAATAACCCCGTTTGCAATTGCTTCGGCGATTGCGTCGTCACTCATACCGAGCATCTCTTTTAGGACCTCGCTGTTGTGTTCACCCAGCAACGGGGCATAGCTATAAGGACCTGCATCATATCCGGGAATGCGGAATTGATTACCGGCATAAGGTACGTCACCCATCACGGGATGCTCAAATGACTTTTGAAACTGGCGGTGTTTGTATTGTGGGTCGCGACTGAGATCACTGCTCCTTTGCACCGCACCGGCAGGAACAGCCTGACTTGTCAGTTCATCCATAATTGCGTGGGGCGTTCGGCTTCGGGTCCAGTCTGAAAGGTGTTGGTCAATAAGATCATGAGCGGCCAGACGACCGCTGACATTGTTAAAGTCGGGATTGCCTGACCATTCCGGATTACCCAGTATTCCACATAGCGTGCGCCATTGTTCGTCCGTGTCGATGGCGATGGCGCACCACTGATCTTCACCAGCACAGGGATAGATGCCTTGTGGTGCGAGATCCCTGGCACGATTACCAAGCCGGGTCGCATTGTAGCCATTGGACTGGGCTTCAATAATTTCAGGAGCAAGAAACTGCAGGGCCATTTCAAATTGTGCGGCTTCAATATGCTGGCCTTCGCCGGTTCTTCGACGATGATCGATTGCACCGGCAATCATTGCTGCAATAAAGTGTGGCGCAATCACGTCGGTATAGGCAAGCCAGGGACCGTGGGGTGGCAGGTCCGGGTAGCCTGTTACTTCGTAAAATCCAGCCATGGCACCAGCGTGATAACCGAAACCTGCAACTGATGCGGCTGGGCCGGTTTGCCCCATCAGACTGGAACTCAACATGATGATATCAGGGTTTAATTCCCTGACGGCCTCGTAGTGTATGCCGAGTCTTTCTGTTGCACCGGGTGCCCAGTTTTCTACAAGGATATCTGCTTTAGAGATAAGCTGTTTAAGAATTTCGAGCGCCTGGGGCTGCTTCAGATTCAGTTGAATGCATTTCTTGCCCGCATTGAATTCACCGTAGAAGTGGGATTTGTTCCAGCCAGGTTCATCACCACGAACCGGTCCCAGGAGCCTCAGACCATCCGGGCGCAGCTCTGACTCAATCTTGATGACCTCGGCACCATGATCTGATAGATAACGCACGGATGATGGTCCTGCGATAACCCAGGTGAGATCCAGGACGATGAGTCCTTCAAAGGGTCGATCACTCTCACGGGCTGAATCCGGTGTTGCCGCAGGTGTTCGAGGCTGGGAATTCAGCTCTTTTAGAATTTCGTCTGTATGTTCCCCTGGTGCCGGTGCAGGTCTTCGAAGGGTAATCGGTGTTTTAGCCAGGCGTGCAAATACCCCGGGGGTGCGAACTGTTTCGCGGTTCCCAAGATCAAGAGACGACCATGCATCTCTTGCTTCGAGTTGTTCTAATTCAAGAAGATCGGCAACTGTATTGACTGGCGCAAGGGTTACGCCGGTATCGAGTCCCCAACTGAAAAGTTCAGCCTTTGAATGCTTGCCTATAAACTGAGAAAATGTTTCCCGTAGTTGCTCCGCCGTGAATCGAGTTTCCTCGCCCATGAGAATCCGTTGGCCCAGGGTATCCCAGTCCTCCTCAAACCAGGTTTCGTCCGCTAAACCGTCACCGATGAGATGTCCCAGTAATGGTTCGATACTGGGCCCGAGAGCCAGAGCGACCAGATAACCGTCGGAGCAGGCAAACACCGGATCAACGGCCCTTGTGCCCATCTGCACTGTTGATCCCATCCTCTCGAAGTCGAAACCCTGGACAGCATAGGCGTCCATGGCATTCATTGTTGTCCAGGTCGAGGTACATTGTGCTGACAGATCCACGAATTGAGCCTCATTGGTGGCTATCATACGTGCGTGACCGATGAGGGCAGCAGCGGCTGCTTCTGCGCCAACGTGGCGCCATATCTGTGGAACTGTAACCCTGACCGGCGCCCGGTCCGGAGAACCCTGCAGTGCTGCCTGTCCTCCCATTGCTGACAGGGTAAGATCGTTGGCGCAACGATCTGCAGCAGGTCCGTCGGAACCATATGGCGTGATAAAAACGTGAATTATTTTTGGATTTACCGCTTTTAGCTGCTCGAAACCGATGCCGTGTCGTTCAAGTTCTCCGGGATAAGCCGATTCGAGTACGAAATCAGCGCCAGCCACCAGTGCCAGTAAATTTTCACGATCACTCTCGTCGTCGAGATTTAAGATGATCGAGCGCTTGTTTCGATTGAATGCCAGATACTGCAGGCTGTCCTGGTTCGAGGGCTCTCCGTCCAGTGAAGGCCCTACCTGCCTGGCGGTCGAGCCGCCGGGTGGTTCGACCCGGATGACATCCGCCCCCAGGTCTCCGAGAATCATGCCAGCGAGTTCACCTCGATGGTCGGTCAGGTCTAATACGCGATATGAACTTAACATAAATCCAATCATGCCAGAGCTTTGGGCGAAGGTGTATGGGGTGAGCGAAAAAGTTTTAAAAAACAAGATCTAAAGCGATGCCCATGTTGACTCTCGGTGCGTTGGGAAGTAGTTTCCTGAACCAAACAAATAAGTTAATCAATAAAAGGCACTGGATGGAGGATATATGCCGATTCAAAATATCAATGGGGCTGATCTATTCTGGGATGAAATAGGGAAGGGTGAACCTTTGATTCTTCATCATGGTTATACGGGGGCTCATGATGTCTGGCTTGATGAAATTGGTCCCAGGCTGGCGGACCGCTTTCGATGTATTGTCATGGATTGCCGGGGTGCGGGGGAGAGCGAACGCTGCGCCGATGGCTATAACATTCCTCAATATGCACGCGATGTTGTTGGCCTGGCAGATTTTCTTGGTTTGGACAAGTTCACCTATGTGGGTCACAGCATGGGTGGTGGAATCGGTTTTGAGTTGGGCGTAAATCACGGTGATCGTCTCGATAAACTCATTCTTGTCGCGCCCATTCCAGCAGGTGGTATTGAGGGAGATCCTAAAGCCCATGAAGAGGGTAAAGCGCTGCGAAAGGCGTCTGATGGTCGTGAACGGATGATTGCACAGCGTCAGTTGCTGCGAATTCGTGCACCGGAAGAGTCGGTAGTGCAGGGGGTTGACCGCGCCCTCTCCGTATCGGACAGACACTATGAGGAATCATGGCAGTCTATGGTCGACTTCGATGTGCTCGACAGATTGGTGGGGCTGACAACACCGACGCTGATCGTAGCAGGTGCAGCAGACGGTTTATGTAAGGCGAATGTGAATGACTGGCAGCGTTTGCCGAATGGCACCCTGCATGTTTTCAGTCGGGTTGGTCATGGCATTCCTCGAGATGTGCCTGACGAATTCTCTGAAGTTGTGGCGGATTTTCTTTCCCATGGTGTCGTCAACGCCAGGACTCAACAGAAAAAGCTCGAATCCCTTTAGGGACCCCGTAAAAACATATTGACCTGCAAAGATTACCAGTCAGGTGAACCGAGGAGAATATCGATGGTATCTGTTGATCGTCACTCAATGCTCAAGGGATTCGCTCTGGGCGTACTGTGCTTCTGTCTGAATTTCGGGTTCGCCAGTGCCTCTTTTGCCAATACTTTCGTTATCAAGAACGGTCGAGTCATGGATCCTGAAACGGGTTACGACAAGATCAGCAATATTGCGATCAACAATGGGCAAATCGTCGCGATTTCAACTGAACCATTGAAGGGCGAGCAACAAATTGATGCATCAGGGTTGGTGGTTTCACCAGGTTTTGTCGACTTGCATGCGCATGGTCAGGATGTCGTAAGCAATCATTTTCAGGCGGCAGATGGGGTAACTACCGCCTTAAATCTTGAGATAGGCGAATTCCCTCTGGCGAAATGGTACGAGTCTAGAAAGGGTAAGGCACCCATCAACTATGGCGCCAGTGTGGCTCATATCTATGCAAGGGTTGCGGTTTCCGGTGGTGCTGATTCAGCAAATCCGCTCTCCGGGAATTTGCATGAATCTCTCGATTCGCATGATCTGTCACTAATGCTGGATTTTATACGTGCTGGCATTGAGGACGGTGGTCTGGGTATTGGAATTGGCATCACCTACAGTCCCGGTGCTGATCATGAAGAAATATTCAAGGTGTTTGAGCTGGCATCAGCGCTAAACAGACCCATTTTTGTTCATATGAGGAATGAAAAATTCATGAACAAGGATCTGCTGGCACCGCTGCAGGAAGTCCTGAGTAATGCGGCTGTGACTGGTGCATCGCTGCACGTCGTTCATATCAACTCCAGTACTGACAAACAGGCAAAGGTTGCAGTTTCGATGATTCGCAAATTGCAGGCTCGTGGCATTGATGTGACAACCGAGAATTACCCCTATACAGCCGGGTCGACTCGTTTGGAAAGTGCTCTGTTTGATAACTGGGAAAACGATTACGGCGATCTGCAATGGGTCGCTACGGGTGAACGGCTGACCAAAAAAACTTTTGAGAAATACAGGGAAGAAGGCGGCTGGGTGATTATTCATGGCCGTTCAGAAGAGATGAATGCCTGGCTCGTTGAACAACCCGATCTTATTATTGCCAGCGACGGTATTCCCTTTGTTGATGGGCTGTCTCATCCCCGGAGTGCTGGTACTTATGCCAGGATTCTCGGCCGCTATGTACGTGAAGAGAAGCGTCTGACGTTGATGCAGGCACTGGCCAAAATGACCATCATGCCTGTTAAAAGACTTGATTATTTTGTTCCGGTAATGAAAAGAAAGGGCCGACTGCAGGTTGGCGCTGATGCAGACATTACTATCTTTAATCCTGAAACCATCATGGATAGAGCGACCTATACCGAACCGGCACAACATTCCCGGGGGATCAAATTCGTATTCGTCAATGGCATCCCTGTCATCAGAGATGGAAAGCTTGATGACGATGTCTTTCCGGGAAGCGCTATCAGGGTCGGTGTTCACTAGTGCAGATTAACTGCTGCTGCCAAAACCTGACCCGTCAATTGAAGACCTGTAAAACTTAGAGTCCGGGTACCTGAAACGAGATTCATAACGTGAATGTGGTGCAATCGGCTTTCATGCCTTTCATTTGATAGACTCCCAGACTTGTTAATTTGGAGTTAAATAATGGACAACTTTTTTGATCTGAGCGGCCGTGTTGCACTTGTCACCGGTGGAAATGGTGGTATAGGACTCGGCATGGCAGAAGGCCTTGCCAAACACGGTTGTGATATCTGCATCTGGGGTACGAATCTTGATAAAAATGCCGAGGCACTGGAAAACCTCAACCAGTACGGGACGAAAGTCACTGCTCAGAAATGTAACGTAGCGGATCTGGGAGAGGTCGAGAGTGCTTTCGCTGAAACCCTGAAGAATCATGGAAGAGTGGATGGGTGCTTCGCCAATGCCGGTATCGGCTCCGGTGGGGTGCAATTTGATCAGATTGAGAAGGAAGTATGGGATCGCGTCATCGGCGTCAACCTAAGCGGTGTTTACTATACCTTCAAATGTGCAGCAGGCCATATGAGAGAACGGGCAAGTGATGGGGACGCTTTTGGTCGACTGGTAGGTACGGCAAGTCTTGCTGCAGTATCAGGCCAGCCCAGAGGTGAGCACTATGCCGCGACCAAAGGCGGCATGATTTCAATGATAAAAGCGCTGGCTGTTGAATACGCGAGATACGGTGTTACTGCCCATACGATTTTGCCCGGGTGGATTGAGACTGCCATGACCGAAGGCTCATTCGGCTGGGATAAGTTTGTCGACAACGTCATGCCTCGCATCCCGATGCGACGCTGGGGACAGCCGGATGATTTTGCCGCTGTTGCTGTATACATTATGAGTGAGGCGAGTGGTTACCATACCAGTGAGAACTTTCTTATTGATGGTGGGTATTCGGTTTTCTAGATACTCGATCAGGTTTCTGTCCAATTGCCTAATATGTGTTAAGCAAGGTTAGTGAAGACCAGGTCTGCACTTCCTGGCTTTAATGCATATGGCAATTACCAGACCTGGATCTATCAGTTAAAAATTCGGATGAGTCAGAAACCATTCAATAAGTTTTCACAATTTCAGCAAATCCCAGAATCATGTCACTGATTCGATACTGGGCAGACAAGACTTCCCGGACCTTGAGCTTGTGCCATGGGTCTATTGCCGAGTGACAGTGATATTCAACCCAACCGGTGCCTTCCCACATCTGCTTTATTGTGCCAACGGTATGAACTCGCAACAACTCTGCGACCGAGGGGGCATTGCCGTCCACTGGGCTTGGTATTACTCGTAACGCCATACCATAACTGTCAGCAGGGTCTGCTGACGTTTCAACCAGTGTTTCAGGTCTGATGCCTCCGCTGCAGATCATGTTGCCCGTCGGGCGCTCCATTCTGCCGTGTAAGATATCCATGGGCTCACCCGTCTCAATCTCAATCTTGGCCAGCTTTTTTGGATAGCCCCAGATCTCCCTGCCCGCTGCCAGGGGTACTTCATTGTCGACAACGATATGGGGGATATAACCCGTGGGCTGGCCATTGTAGAGGCAGTTGATTACCAGGATCACTTCATTATAGGGGCCGAGGGTGCTAAAGGGATAGTTGATGAATAGAATTGTTGCTGTTGCCGGAGATTCAATTTCCAATCCCTGTGGCAGGAGATCAAGTGCCGCATCGAGATCCGTTTCGTAAGTAATCTGGATAGCGTGTACGTCTCTATAGTGGATCGGTGGTTTTGCAAATAGCGGGGCATCAACTGGCATATCGTAGCCAGAATCCAATGGATTTAGTCGACCTTCAGTTGTCATGGCAGCACTCCCTTTGCTGATTGATTCTGATTCAACCAGCCTACCACTTTTCGCTATTCAATTGCGGTTGTAGACGTGGATCTGATCATCGGAGAATGCAGAGATGTGTGTTCTGTCCGTGAGTGATTGCAAGGGACCATGTCAGTGTTGTGAGTACCATGTGTTCCCTCGCACATAGATCACTGTGTGCAGATTATTCGCGACTGCGATGATGCTGTGGAAGCCGTATTCTCAAATCCATCGTTGCTAATGAGTTTAGAAAAATCCGTCTCATATCACTTCGAGAATCAGATCCGGATCAATATCGACACCCAACCCTGCACCCACCGGCATCTGTATGCAGCCATCGCTCTCGACAATGAGTGGGTTGACCAATGCTGAAAAGCCGTGTCGATAATCCCCTGTTGGCGGTTCGTGCAAAAGTTCCAGATAAGGAGAGTGGTCCCAGGACGCCACCAGGTGGGCGTGTGCGACTGTGCCTAATTGTCTGCCACCATGATGGGGGGCAATTTGTTTGTTGAACAACTCTGCCAGGGTGCCGATCTTGCGTAGTTCAGTTAATCCACCACTGACTAAACTCTCAGGTTGCAATAGATCATAGACATCCTGCTTCACCATCTGCACAAATTCGTGCACACCCCGGTTGTTTTCACCACCGGCGATGATCATATCCACTTCGCTGTTCAGCCGGGCAATATCATCAAATGCATAGCGCGGCAACGGTTCTTCCAACCATATGCATCCCAAATCCTGCAACGCCAGTGCGGTATTCAGCGCTCGTCGATAGTCCCACTGAATACCCGGCTGCCAGCCGGGTGCTGACTGTGCCTGATTGGCATCTACCAAAAGGTCAGTATCATTGCCGACAGCCTGACGTACCATCTCTACGGTACGAATGTCTTCCCTGATTGTCTCGTGATGGATGCGCAATTTGATCGCCTGCCATCCTTGCTCCTTTAGTGTCAGCGCCATATCCCATCGTTCTTCCGGCGTGGAAAGCTTCACCAGGCTCGCATAAGGCACGATTCGATCCTCGCCACCACCCCACAATTTATACAAGGGTTGATCGCATACCTTGCCGATCACATCCCACAACGCAATATCGATGCCTGCACAGTTGCGATAACTGCCACCGGTGTAGTAACCGAGTACCTTCAGATGTCTCTCAGTATCAAATGGGTCCTGACCAACAAGATGATGCTTCAGCGTGGCCAATAACCCAGGCGAGATACCCGGCCCGATGCCGGTCACCCCCTGGTCGGTATGTACCTCCACCACCGAACCACCACCTCGCAGCATCTTCATACTGCCACCAACATCCCAGGCAGGTTCCAATGTGCCCAGATCTTCGATGACCTTTAGTTTCAGCAGTTTAATGTCTGTTATTCTGAGCCGTTCAGTCATCTCACATTTCCTGTTTCCTGGAAGCTTGTGTCAGTAAGTTGGGTATCAGATTCTTCTACCCCACCATTCATATTGGTAATTCCCGTTTCATTCCTCACCGGATTGCCGGATAGTAGAAAAATTAGTGTATTCTTCCTTTAATCGTTTCGCACATCTTCATGCTGTCATTCCTCCTCAACAAAAGCCAAAACAGGGTATTCCTCGGTTGGCGTATGGTTGCGGTGGCATTCGTCGTTGACTTCATAGCGGTCGGCTTCTTCTTCTACTCCTACGGTGTCTTCTTTAAATCCATTGCGAACGAATTTGGCGATTCGCGATTCGGCGTGGCAATTGGTATCACGATTACCCAGGGTGTAGGCGCCATTCTTGCACCGTTCATCGGTCGGGCACTGGATCGTTATCCATTGAAGCGTGTCATGGTTTGCGGGGCAATTTCAATGGGTACCGGGTTTTGTCTGCTTGGACTCGTCAGGTCACCGCTGCAGTTTTATCTGGTACTGGGACTTTTTGTGGGATTCGGCGCTGGTGCGATGGGGCAACTTGCGACGTCGAAACTCGTCAGCAACTGGTTTGTCTTAAAGAGAGGTACGGCACTTGGTATCGCCGCAACGGGAATTTCTGTATCCGGTGTGCTTATGCCCGCAATCAGTGCGTGGATAATTGGTACCTATGGCTGGCGCGAAGGGTTTGTGACCTATGGCATCATCACGTTGGTGGTTGTGGTTCCCTTCGTACTTCGATTTGTTATCTCCCGACCGGAAGATATTGATTTACTGCCTGATGGTGCCAATGAAAGGTCTAGTTTACCCCCGCGAAAAGAGGCGCTCAGAACCAGAGAATTTCTACGCCAGAGAAATTTCTGGATTCTGGTTTCAGTTATCGGGCTTCTGTTCTGTATTCAAAGTGCGACTCTGATTCATATGGTGCCCCAACTCACAGATAGAGGAATTTCGTTAGTTGCAGCATCAGCCATAGCATCTGCAACAGCCGCGTTCGGCGTACTGGGTAAACTCAGTTATGGTTACCTGGTAGATCGATGGGATGTTCGTTATGCCATCTGGCTGGCTATAGCATTCCAACTAGTCGGTCAGATCATCATGTTATTTATACCAGGTTATGTACCCTTTCTAATTGGTGCGTGTTTCTTCGGATTCGGTATGGGTGGTGTCGTACCCATGCAGGGGGCAGTTGTGGGAGCCGCCTTCGGAAGAGAGTCCTTTGGCCGCGTTCTTGGTGCAATGCGTCCGCCCATGGCGTTGATACATCTGGCAGGCACACCTTTTGCTGGCTGGGTATTCGATATTACCGGAAGTTATACGCCTGCCTTTCTGACCTTTATGGCGCTTTACGTGGTTGCTGCGATCATTGTAGCTGGACTAAAGGTGGAAACGCGGGCGAGTTTGCGCATGGCTTAATTTTGTTTCAACTTGCTCAGGACTGAATTCTTATTCCTGATTTGTCCTGGCTCTGACTGATATTTGAAATTTCCCACCGTGAGAAAGATCTATTTATTGAACTCATGCCCTATATTATTCATAGTCGGAATTATCAAATCCCGATAGAAGGAAATATGATGTCCAATAGAATGAATGGTCAATGGAAGCTGAAATCCCGCCCGGTTGGCATGGTAAAAGAATCAGACTTTGAATACAGCGAAGAACCAGTTGCTGAAGAACTTGGTGAAAATGAATTCCTGATTAGAAACCTTTACTTTGCTTTTGAACCTGCGATGCGTGGCTGGTTGAATGATGTTAAGAGCTATGTGCCACCGGTTCAGATTGGTGAAGTGATGCGAGCCAGTGCTGTAGGTCAGGTTGTTGAATCGAATAACCCCGAATATCAAAAAGGTGAATTCGTCTCCGGTATGCTGGGATGGCAGGAATTTGCGATCAGCGACGGTACACCTGGGGTTATGGGTACGGTGTCAAAGGTGCCGGAAGGTATCCCTCCGTACTTACTGTTGAGTGCACTGGGCGGCACGGGTCTCACGGCTTATTTCGGCTTGCTGGATATTGGCAAACCGCAGCCGGGCGATGTCGTTGTGGTATCCGGGGCGGCAGGTGCAACCGGGTCCGTTGCTGGTCAAATCGCCAGGATAAAAGGTGCGTCGAAGGTCATCGGTATTGCAGGTGGGAATTCCAAATGTGACTGGCTGGTTCAGGAACTCGGATTTGATGCGGCAATCGACTATAAGTCGGAAGATGTAGGCAAGCGTCTCGCTGAAACCTGCCCTGACGGTATTGATATCTTCTTTGATAACGTCGGCGGAGAAATTCTCGACGCAGCGTTGCTTAATATGGCCCAGAACGGTCGAGTTGTACTTTGCGGTGGTATCTCCTCCTATAACGAGGAAGAACTGCCACCGGGTCCGAAAAACTACATGCAGTTGGTTATTAGGCGGTGCACGATGGCGGGATTTATCGTTATCGATTACTTCGATCAGGCCGCCACTGCAATAGCCGATCTTTCCGCCTGGATACAGGAGGGCAAACTGAAACACGCTGAAGATATCCAGGAGGGGATTGAAAATACGCCGAAGACGTTCCTGCGGTTATTTGAAGGTAAAAACATGGGTAAACAACTATTGAAAGTAGGTGAACCTTCAGTCGATTGAGATTGGCCCTAAGAGGGTAATACCTTCTCGCTGTACGGGAAGCGGGAGGAGTTGCAGATTAAAGAGATGGGGACCCGTTAAATTGTCATGGGCTAGACAGAGCGAATCGCTGAGGATGGATTATAATGCTATATGACGTCTCCGGGACCATCGATCCGGATCGCTGAACCTAGGAAGAAGGCTGAAGTATGGTTGAACAGGTTGCCGAAGGGGCAGGAGTTGATCCCTATCTCATATACAGCAGGTTGAGAAGAGATATGCCTGTTGTCAGAGACGGTGCAGAAGGTGCCTGGCAGGTCGCACGATATGACGATGTGCGAACCGTGCTAAGAGAATTTGAGACATTTTCATCTCAAGTCGTCGAGCGCACGCCGGATGACGACAGACCGCCGAGTATGCTGTTTAGCGATCCTCCCGTGCATAACCGCCTGAGGAAACTGGTAGGCAGAGCTTTTTCGCCAAGGCGAATCATGCTCCAGCGGGAATTGATCACCAACCGCTGTGAAGAACTCATGCGTGTTATGGCCAGAGAGACGCAAACTGATCTTATTACTGCTATTGCTGCGCCATTGCCGGTTACGGTTATCGCTCACATGCTGGGCGTCGAAGACGGCAATATGGAAGAATTCAAACGCTGGTCAGATCTCATATTCGGCAATATCGGGGAGATTCTCTTTGGCGAACCCGATGAGGAAGTGAATCGAGCCGCTGCTGCAATGGACAGCTATTTTATTGATCGGATTGAGGGCTTGCGGCGGGAACCAAAGAATAACCTTCTGGGTAATCTGGTTGAAACGCGAACCGAAGATGGCATGCTGAGTAATGAAGAACTGCTGAGTTTCTGCCGGCTCCTGCTTATAGCTGGCAACGAGACGACAACAGGACTTATTCTGGGTAGTGTCAGGGTTTTTCATGAGTTACCCGAGACTTTTATACAATTGAAAAAAAATCCTGATTTGATTCCAACCTTCGTTGAAGAAACACTGCGGTTCTATTCTCCCTTTTCACAAACCATCAGAAGAGCGACCAGGGATATAGAATTAGCTGGTGCGTCAATCAAAGTGGGAGATCTGGTCTCACCGTTAATTGCGTCAGCCAACAGGGACCAGTCAGTATTCGACCGGCCTGAAGAATTTGTTATCGACAGAGATCCGAACCCACACCTGGCGTTCGGTTCGGGTGTTCACAATTGCCTTGGAGCGACGCTTGCCAGGCTGGAAGGACAGATCGTCGTCGCATCCATGATCAAACATCTCGAGGAGATCTCTCTGGTTGAATACAAACCGGTGGAGTTAAGTCAGTTCGGTGGACCTGATAAACTGCTGGTAAATATTCGAGCGCTCTGATCGGGGTCGGTTTTTCTGTCTACCCTTGAAGTCTGCATCAGGTTTCTCTGAGAACGAGAGCGTTCCTTTCATGATTCCGGGTTTGTGTCAGTAATCTTTGTTGTCAGTGGCATAGGTCACGGAGTAATACATACATTTCAGCGGTGGGTAAATTATTACGGGGCTTCACATCTGAAGTTTTTTGCCACCCAGTTACCAGCCTCGTTCTGTCCGCCAGTCGGACCCACATATACCGCCCGTTGGGGATAAGGGCAGACGATTCTCTCGTTATCAATTTTCCCGTCAGTAAAGTGCCTTGAAGTCAGAGATTCCGGCGCTTTGTTCGTGGCGACCCATTTGTCCAGCGTTCCGAGATAGTCAACGCGATCAGGACCGACACCACCGCGGCAATGTGATACACCGGGCATCATAAACAAACGGATATGCTCGGCTGCCTGGTCAGCATCTCCGTTAAACACGGTGTTGATGACTGCCTCGTGGTATTCAAGGGAGGGCTCGGGAGGTATCACCGAATCTGCCCATCCGTGATACATGAGTAGCTTGCCCTTGTTCCTGATCAGAAAACGATCGAGATCAGGATCGTTACCTTCCATCATTGGTGCCTGTCTTGCCATCTTGTCAGTGCCCACGTCGTCGATATTAAAGGTCCACCATCCCCATTCCGGTATCGCAGCGTCTTCGTCCAGTTGATAACTGGTGTCGTTCAGATTTGGCGGTATCAGTCCGGGGTCTTCACTGAAAAAGGAATAGCCAATAACCGCTGAGGCAGAACGCAGGATATAGGGTGTTTCATTGTTGCCAAGGTGCGGTAGAAAAACGCCTGACCAGGAAAGTTCACTGCCGGGAGGCGCGCCGGGATAAATTAATTCACCCTTGCTGTTTCTGCTGCCTTCATAGAGAAGATTGATCGATTCAAGTTGCGCGCTGGTAAAGCAGTTGTCTGCATCAACATCCTTCGGACACATCTCATTCGCCAGATCCCTGTCGGGCTTAAAATCGCAAAATGGTGGCTCGATAATATCGTCAACAATGCCATCGGCTGAATCGCATTTATCCATTACCTTGGATGCCAGCAAGTTCAGTTTCGTCAGGCTCTCCTGTCGACCATCATTATCGAGGTCAAATGCGAGATTTGCTTTGAACTGATTGCGAAAAAGCTGTTGCTCCAGGTTCAGTCGATGGGCCATTCGGTGGAACTGACGATGCGCCGCGGCACCGGCGACAATGCCATCGAAGTCGTAGGGGAAGAGCTGTGCTGCAAGAAGTGCCTGACGGCCACCCGTTGAACAGCCATAGTGGTATGCATAATCCTGTGGCTTACCGTAGTAGGCAGCGATGACTGTTTTGGCGGCTGTGGTTGTTGTATGAACTGCCCAGTAGCTGAAGTCGATGGCAGAACGCTCGTTTCGAAATGCATAGGCCCTTGGTTCAGCGCCGGTATCGTGACCTGTGTTGCTGTTAACCACCGCGTAGCCGCTGGAGATGAATTCAGGATACATGTCGAGATCGCCATCTGCTCCACCATCTCCCAGGTGAACCAACCGACCATTCCAGCTATCTGTGACCGGTAGTGCAATATGGAAGGTGATTGACCCGTTAATCAGCCCTTTGGCATAGCAATGTGCAGGGACAGAGCTGGTCTCATTTACGTGGTCGGTATAGATAATTGTGATATTTCGCAAGCGGTGAAGTTGAGTGCAATGTGAATCCTGGACAGTTTCAGGAATTTCAGTCGAGACCTTCGGTTTATGTTGCGGGGTGCTGATGATGCAGCCTGAAATAAGCGTCAGGAGAAATGGTATTGTAATAATATTCTTTATTGGCAATGCTTTATACCTGTTAGCGGGTTCAGTCGTAGATTAAAAAAGTACTTTTTCATCCTTTAGTATCTTGATCTTGTCGGGTTTATATCCGATCAGGTCTGTTAGAAGTCTTTCAGTATCCTGGCCAAGGCACGGGGCTGGTCTCTGGATCCCCCGGTTGCGCTGGTCAAGTATCCAGGGTATTCCGGCATGGGCGCGAATCCCGACTTCCGGATGTTCGAGTCGCTCAATAAAACCTCTGGAGTTAAGATGTGGGTCATCAACAATATCACTTGATTTAAAGCTTGGAAAAGCTGGAATACTCAAAGCCTGCAATTGCCTGGTAATCTCCCATCTATCATTTTTCAATGTCCATGCGGATATCAATTCTTCCAATTCTTCTTCATTTTGTTTTCTATCTGCCAGTTTTCGAAAACGCGGATCTTCTGAAAGGTTCTGATCAATGATGTTGCAGAGATGCAACCATTCTCCATCGGTACGACAGGCGATAGATACCCACATATCATCACCCTGGCATCGGAAACAGCCATGAGGTGACATCAAAGGATCTCGATTTCCGATTCGCTCCGGTTGCGTTCCATTCATGGCATACTGCATCCAGCCTTCGATTGCCAATACACCGGTTGCTTCCCAAAGGGTGATATCAAGGTGATCTCCCTCTCCATTCTGATCACGATTCTCAAGGGCAGAAATAATTGCCAGTGCTGCAGTTATCCCGGCCGTCGGGTCGGGCATCGACAGACCGAATTCCTCAGCCTCACCGCCTGGATAACCGGTTACGGAAGACAAGCCTGTCAGGGGCGGTATGGCCGGGCCATAGCCCATATATTCGCGGTAGGGACCGGTTTGGCCATAACCGCTGATGCTCGCGAGAATAATATCAGGCTTGATTGCCTTTAGATCTTCGTAAGCAAGCCCCAACCGTTCAAGAACGCCGGTTGCAAAGTTTTGGATAACCACGTCGCATTCAGCAACGAATGCTTTGACGATTTCTATTCCTCTTGGATCCTGAAGGTCAACGGCTACGCTGGATTTACCCTGGTTCCATTGATTGAACATACCGGACTTGTTCAGCCCTTCTTCGTCAATTGGGAAGAAAGGCAGTCGGCGGTACAGATCCGGTCTGATCTC
>CAZJRI010000008.1:264-29071 GCA_964548025.1 uncultured Pseudomonadales bacterium | reverse complement strand
GGCAAAGGGACCTGCCCATGCCCAGGTGAGATCCAGCACGCGGATATCGGCTAGAGGGGATTGGGGTGATCCACCTGCACCGGCTTTTGAAACAGGTTCAACTGATTTGAGTACCTGCTCCGTATGTTCACCAAGTCCCGGAGCACGCCGTTTAATGGATGCGCGACCCGAAGAAGTTAATACGGGCGATTTCATATGTGTAATTTGACAACCGGAGCTTTCATCAACCGGAGAAAAGAAGTCCCGCGCTCTCAGGTGCTCGTTTATGCCGAACTTTTCAAAATCCAGAACCGGTGCCACACAGATGCGATGTTTTTGGGCTTCATGGTACAGGTCCATGGCTTTCCAGTCTGATACGAACTCTTGTACGAAACCATGTATCAGATCCTGATTCTCAGCCCTTCCTGGCTGATCGGCGAATAGTTCGATATCTGTCCATTCCGGATGCCCCATTAATTCTACGAGTCTCTCCCACTGATCCTGCTCTACACAGACAATAAATATTGGCGCATCGCTGGCCTGGAATATTCGCCATGGAATCAGCGCGCGTTCATGATGTCTGGCAGTGATCTCTTCTGTATAACTGAATGCTGGAATCACCGATTCCAGCACCGATGCGACATAGGCCTGTTCAGAGAGATCAATGAACTCACCTACACCTGATCTTCGCGCATCCCTGTAGACTGCGAGTGCCGTCATCGCGCCTGAAATACCTGTCATCAGACCACACTGACTGCCGAATACCTTGAGGGGGGGCAGTTCAGGGTCAGTATGAGTTGTCGGGCAGACATAGGCCCAACCACCAGCGTTGATAACAGTTAATTCCTCGGCCTGGAAGTCAGCATAGGGACCAGTCGCACCAAAAGGTGTAATCGAAAGCGTAACCAGGGAAGGGTAATTGAGCTTTAGCGACGCCTTGTCAATACCGAGCTTATTGGCGTCTTGAGCGGAATAGTTGTGAACCAGGATATGCGCCCAGCGAATTAATCTGTCGAGAGATTTGCGACCTTCTGCACTATCAAGGTCGAGGCAAACACCACGCTTGTTCACATTGATCGCGAGAAACAGACCGCTTTTCTCCGCATCTGTCTGATCATTCGGAAATGGACCTCTTGAACGGCTGTTGTCTCCTTGAGGGGGTTCTACCTTGATTATGTCTGCACCGTGATCACCAAGCATCTTCGCTGCGTATGCTGCAGATATACCACTACCCAGTTCCAGAACCCTAAGTGGTTCCTGCCCTATTCTGTTGTTGTTCATAGGTGACTAGCTGAATTCACCACGCTCCATTGCTGCATAAAGCCGGTCTCTGTCGTGGTGAAATCGTTTCGCAGCAAGGTAAAAAAGCGGTATGGCCGTGGCAGACAAAACAGAGAATACGAGTAAGGTGATTGTATAGGGTTCTTCAACGTCTCTTGCGATCATTGCATCAATAAAGAAACCGGAAGCCGTGATGCCGATTGTCAGTCCGATGAGATTCAGCGCCAGCAGGTAAAATGCCACCACCGTTGAACGAATCTGTGGAGGTACCAGTTCCTGTACAGTTGAGAATGTAGGACCATAGAAACTTCCGAGTTGGAAATAAGCACAGAATATGGCGAACCAGAAGAACCAGCTTCCCGGGTCGACGATCCGATAGGCCAATCCAATCGGTACCAGCACAAGCATGGCGAGAACAAGAAACATTGGACGACCACTTTCGCGATTATTCTGCCACCAGTCACTACCCATACCACCAAACAGATTGCCCAACACGCCACCTGCCACAGCAATCCATCCTGTTACCTGTGCAATATATGCCCTGTCGAATCCTCTCTCCTGTACATACCAGAGTTGTTCGAATGCGGCAGCACCGAGAATGAAATGGGTTGCTACGCCACCGGCCATGGTTAGTGTCAGTGCAGGTGAGAATTTCAAGATACGAAAGAGTGACTTCACTATCTTTGTGAACCCCTGCTTCTCCCTTGGCTCGTCTGCATCCTTAACGTGTTTTCGTGGCGTGTCTTTAACAAAAAGCATGATGATTGCGAGCCCGATGCCGATAGCACCCAGTGAATAGAAACAATTACGCCAGCCAATTGCCGGGCCGAGATATCCGGCTACGAGCAGGCTTACACCCACGCCCACGGGAACGCCAAGATAATAGAATCCTGAAGCAAAGCCGAGTTTACTGGCGGGAAATCGGTCAGACAGAATTGACATGGATGTTGGCGTTAAGGCTGATTCTCCTACGCCGATAAACATACGTGGAATAGCGAGACTGACAAAACCTTTAGCCGCACCGGAGGCCGCTGTGAGAAGACTCCACAGCGCCAGCCCGAAGGCGATCAACCGGGGACGGTGTACCATATCCGCAAGTGCTCCCATAAAGAGCCCCATGACCGCATAAAAAAGGATGAAGACCAGACCCGTTAACAAGCCGAATTGCGCATTCGTCAACTCCAGATCAGGCACGATGAAGTTGGCGAAACTGGCCAGAAGCTGGCGATCGACGAAATTCATCACATTTAAAAGAGTCAGGAAACAAAGAAATACGTAGTGACGGGTTTCAACCTTTTCATCTTGTTCTGGTTGTTCTTGTGATTCGGCTTCGACAGACAAGTGTGTCTCCTGCAGGAAATTAGAATGCCATAGAGTATTGGTGGTTCAGTTCAGTGTCAAACCTGAGCGCGGTTGAGGATGTTAAATCTTATTGTGCCTATAGCTGAAAATGGCCAGTTTCTATCAGCCGTCGATGCGGGTTATAAGCGTCCTGCGTGTGAATGCTAGAAGTATGAATATTGAAATCCGTTTGCGCACCATCTTCATATAGTTAGATTATTTTTTGCTGCCCAGCGAATCGTATACAGCATCAGTGAGCGCTATATTTCTTGGATCCCGCCAGGCAAAGCCGTGATGATTCATATGATAAGCGAATCCTAGTGGAACCGTAGGGTCGGCGAAGACCAGATGCCCGCCATTGCCGTAGTGACCGAATGTCCCATCATTGGGCCCGAGGGGCCTGTCCGGCTGGGTTAGCTGAAAACCGTGACCGAAGCGAGTTGGTCTTTGCAGGTTCAAGTCTTCTCCATCGCTTACCGTCGCGGTTGCTGCCGCAAGCGTGGATCGGCTGATAAATGGATTACCAGCAATCGAATCGTATTTGCCGTAAAGAATCTCGGCTAGTTCAGAAAAAATCGTTGCTGTTGATCTGGCATTTGAATGAGGACTGGTGGAAGGAAATACGGACCTGCGCCAGGCACTGGAATTAAAATCAGATGCACTCAGCGGAGGATTATTGTAGATAAAATAACGCATGCGATTCATGGGATCATCGGGGTCCGGTGCCTTGTCCAACGCTTTCGTCTTGTCCGTTTCAGGTGCTGGCGGCCTTGGTATGTAGGCAATATCTGCACAACGATTCAAATCTTCCTCAGGCACGCCGAAGTGAAAATCAACGTTCAGTTTGTCAGCGATATTTCTCTGGAAATAGTCTCTGATGGAAATCCCGGAAAGCCTGCGAATAGGTTCGCCCATCAGAAAACCGAATGTATTGGTGTGATAGCCGTGATTGGTATCGGGTTCCCACCAGGGTTTTTGATCAGCCAGTGCCGATGTCATCTGATCCCAATGGTAAAAAGCATCTGCTGCCATTGGTTTCAGAACCCCACAGAGCCCGGCGCGGTGTGCGAGAAGCGCTTCGAATGTAATCTTGTCCTTGTCTTCTGCAGCGAATTCCGGCCAGATATCTGCAACCCTGTCATCAACGCCAAGGGCTGACTGCTCGAGCTGGGTTAAAAGGCATAGCGCAGCGACAGCCTTGCCAACTGACCAGACATTAACAATGGTATCTTCCTGCCAGGGATTGTTTTTTGCGGCGTCCGTATGACCACCCCACAAGTCGACGACCTTCCTGCCTTCTACGACCAGGCAGACGCAGGCGCCGATTTCATCGCGATTCGCCAGGTTCTCCTCAAACGCCTCCCGAACCTTTATGAATCTGGCATCGCAATGGCCGTAAACTGCCATAATCAACCCTGAATATTCATTTGTTGGTCGAGGTAATCCCCGGTCTTTCGTCTAGGCAAAAGCCGTGAGACGTTCCTTGATAATGCTGTCTGCTTCGCCGACGATTCTATCAATCAGCTCTTTGCAGGTAGGTATATCGTGGATAAGACCAGCGACCATGCCACAGCTCCATGCCCCGGCATCCATTGTGCCTTCCTGCATGATCTTTGGATAAACGCCGCCCACCATTTCAGCGATATCGCCTATTTCAAGATCTGCGCCTTTAGTTTTTTCGACTTCGATAATCTGCTCGACAGCAGAATTAACCAACACTCGCTCTGTATTGCGCAGTGGACGCATGATAAGACGTGTATCCAACTCGCTTGCCGCAACAATGGCGTCTTTCACGTTTTGATGCACGGGCGCTTCTTTGGTTGCGATAAACCGGGTACCCATATTGATCCCGTCTGCACCGAGTGCCAGTGCGGCAACCAATTGCTGCGCATTCCCTATGCCGCCGGATGCGACGAAAGGAATAGATAGTTCTTCAGCGGCACGCGGCAGAAGTATCATATTGGGAATATCATCCTCACCCGGGTGACCGCCGCATTCAAAGCCATCAACACTGATTGCGTCACAACCAATATTCTGTGCCTTCAGAGAATGTCTGACTGAAGTGCATTTGTGGATAACCTTGATACCGGCTTCTTTAAACGCGGGCATAAAAGCTTCCGGGCTGCGACCGGCGGTTTCAATGATTTTTACACCACCTTCGATGGCAGCCTTGATGTAGCCCGGATAGTCCGGCGAGGCAAATCCCGGCAGGAATGTCAGATTGACCCCAATTGGCTTATCGGTCATTTCATTGCATCGAGCGATTTCTTTAGCCAGATCGTCCGGTGTCGGCTGGGTCAGACCAGTGATGATTCCCAATCCACCTGCATTGGAGACAGCCGCAGCCATCTCGGCGAGACCCACAAAGTGCATGCCGCCCTGGATGACGGGATGTTCGATGCCAAAGAGTTCAGTAATCCGTGTTTTCATTGATAGGTAACCTGGTAGATTTGAATAATGATGGCATCTACCCTAATGAAAAAAGGGCCTGGAGTAAAATCCACCAGCGGGGAACGGTGCCTGGAATATTTGATCTGCAACCGAGCCCTTGTCGTGATATAGTTCGGCAAAATTTGTAGCGCCAGAAAGGCATCGCATCCAGTGAGCGGATCGTCGTCGTAGTTCATGGTCGTAATTCATGCGACAGAAGCTCAAGATTTGATTTTATGCATGTCTGGACCTTACGAGAGAGCTGAACGGGTTAATCTTGTCGTCTGAAGTCAATTCAGACAGGCGATGGCAGGGTGACCTGGCTGGTGTGATCAAATCAAAGAACTTTCAATTAATCGCAAGTGCGCGTTGAAAGATCAGTTTTGCCTCAATGTAATGACCTTGCAGGCCCTGGACCGGGAACATGTAGTTTCTGTGCCTTCAGCGGGGCTTCACGGTGAGCATTTGAGGCATGGCAGGTCTCACGCACCTGAGGAGTTATTGTGCCACATTCGTTAGATCCGATATTTCACCCTCGAGCGGTAGCCGTCGTGGGGGTATCCTCCAAGCCCAGCACCGGCCGGATGCGAGGTTTCTTCCATTCGCTTCAGGAATCGGGATTTGCCGAACGGGGTGGACTGTATCCAGTGAATCCCAAGGTAGAAGAAGTCGAAGGCGTAAAGTGCTATCCGACGCTGCTGGATACACCAGACCCGGTCGATCACGTCATATCACAGGTCCCGGCGTCTGCAGTATCAGATTTGGTGGATCAATGCGTTGAGAAGAAGATACGCTCAATTCACTTTTTTACAGCGGGCTTCTCAGAAACCGGTGATGAAGAGATGGCAGCGCTCGAAGAGAAGATGGTAAAAAAGCTAAAGGATGCAGGTATCAGGGTTATTGGCCCTAATTGCATGGGAATGTATGTCCCGGCCAGCCGCCTGGCGTTCATGGATGGTTTTACCATGGAGTCCGGTAATGTCTTTTTAGCCTCGCAATCAGGTGCTAATGCGGGAGAGATCGTGCATGAGCTGACGAACAGAGGTATACGCTTTTCAAAAGTAGTTTCCTATGGCAATGGATCTGACTTAAGGGCGCACCATTTTCTTGATTATGCGGCGGATGATCCTGAGACCGAAGTGGTAGCGTGCTATGTTGAAGGGGTCCAGGATGGCCGGTTGTTTTTCGATGCCCTCAAGCGATGTGCCTTAAAGAAAAAGGTTGTCGTACTGAAGGGCGGACGCACAAAATCAGGTTCTAATGCCGCCCACTCCCATACCGGGTCATTGGCCGGATCAATAGAAGTATTTGATGCGGTCTGCCGTCAGGCAGGTGCTTTGCGCGCAGAAACAATGGAAGAATTACAGGATCTCGTGGTGGCGATCTCAACGAATACCTGCGATATCACGGGCACTGGTGTGGCTTTATTTGGTGGAGGAGGCGGTGGTTTTGCCGTGCTTTCTTCAGACATTATCGACCGTGCGGGTCTGAACGTACCAAGAATGCCAGAGAGTGCGATCGATGAGATGCGCGAATTCATTCCTGTCGCCGGGAGCAGTGTGAACAACCCCATTGATGCCTTCCCACCTGCAGAGCATCTCGACAGAATGCTAAAGATAGTCGCTACGGCCGAAGGCATGGACATGTTGTTCATGTCACCACTTACGGGTTGGCCAGACCCCAATGCAGATGAAGATGAGGAGATCGATCCGAAAGAAAGAGCTGCACAGGTATCGCTGAAAGCCGCACAACAGATGCGACGACTGCAGGATGAAACCGGCACACCCGTCGTTGGCATCGTGAGAAGTGGTCGCATGGCTCGCATGATGGGGATCAGCATGCAGGCCTTTCTTCAGGCTGCTTATCGGGAAGGCATTGGCAGCTTTCCCTCGGTGGCAAGAGCCTCACATACGATAGTGCAGATACTCGAGTGGCGAGAGTACCGAAAAGGGCTGCCCGATATCTTTTGAATTTGAAAACCAAGGAACTCGAATGACCTTTGAATCCATATTGACCTCGGCTCGAGCCGAAGGTCGCAGCCTTCTCAATGAGGTGGAGGCCAAACAACTGCTGGGAGATGCAGGGGTACCGGTGGTAACCACTGTCCTTGCAACGACGAGTGAAGAAGCCAGAACCGAGGCGGAGAAGATTGGCTATCCGGTCGTTCTCAAAATAGTGTCAGGCGATATCGCGCATAAGAGTGATGTTGGCGGGGTTAAGATCGGACTCGCGGACGGGGATGCGGTTGCGGCCGCTTTTGATGAGGTTATTGCAAATTCGAAGAAGGCAGTACCTGATGCATCAATCACTGGCGTCGCTGTGCAGGGAATGGCCGAACCAGGCATCGAAGTGATTGTCGGGATGACGACGGATGCGCATTTTGGGCCAGTGATCATGTTTGGGCTTGGTGGCATCATGGTTGAGATATTGAAAGATGTCTCCTTTCGGGTGGTTCCCCTGAGCGAGAGGGATGCTACTCAGATGATAGACGAGATCGAGGGGAGCAAATTGCTCGCCGGAGTCCGCGGTCAGCCGCCTTCCGACAAGGCTGCGCTGCGTGAAGCGATCCTGAAAGTTGCTGAATTCGTTGAGCAGCATCCTGAAGTCCAGGAACTGGATCTGAATCCGATGCTGGTCTATCCGGAGGGCGCAATCGCTGTGGATGCGCGCATGGTCGTATCTGCTGAATAAACGTTAATCGATAGGTCCTCTGTCGATCTACATATGGTATCTTCCTGTCTGAACGTCAATTTGGGGAGATAAAGATGCCAAACGATCCTGTCGATGTACTGATCATTGGGGCAGGTGCTTCCGGTGCTGCAGTCGCCTGGAGTCTTGCGGATACCCGGATGCGTATTCTTTGCCTGGAGCAGGGGGATTGGGTGAATCCTGCGGACTATCCCAGCACGAAGAAAGACTGGGAAGTGCAGCAGTTCAAGGAATTTAATATCGATCCAAATGTCCGGGGTCGCGAAACAGATTATCCAATCAACGACCAGGATTCCCCGATTTCAGTGGTCAACTTCAATGGCGTTGGCGGTGGCACAATTCTCTATGCCGCACACTTCCCGAGGCTTCATCCGTCAGATTTCAGAGTTAAATCGTTAGATGGTGTCGCCGATGACTGGCCGGTTGATTACGATCAGCTTGAACCCTATTTTACCCAGAATGATCGGATGATGGGTGTTTCGGGACTCGCCGGTGATCCCGCTTATCCACCCAAACAGCCACCTCTACCCCACATCCCCCTTGGGCTGGTTGGAGAGACAGTTGCAAGAGGCTATAACAAACTGGGATGGCACTGGTGGCCCTCAGACAGTGCAATCATCTCCCAGCCCTATGAAGGTCGCGATAAGTGTCTCAACCTTGGCCCCTGCACCTCAGGGTGCTCCCAGGGAGCAAAGTCCAGTACAGATATCACCTATTGGCCGGAAGCTATCCGGGCAGGCGTCGAGTTGAAAACCCGCTGCAGGGTGCGCGAGATAACAGTTAACGACAAGGGTATGGCAGATGGTGTTATCTACTATGACGCTGATGGCGAAGAGCAGGTGCAGAAAGCAGAAGTAGTTGTCATGGCATGCAACGGTGTCGGTACACCGCGGATTCTACTCAACTCCCGATCCAGTCAGTTTCCGGATGGACTGGCTAACAGCAGTGGTCTTGTTGGCAAGAACCTTATGTTCCATCCGGTTGGTTTCGTGCAGGGCATATTCGATGAAAAACTCGACAGCCATATGGGTCCCCAGGGTTGTTGTATCCTCAGCAAGGAATTCTATGAAACGGATCTGTCCCGGGGTTTTGTAAGGGGATATAACATGCAGATAACAAGAGGAGCAGGACCTGTCGAGACGGCATTGCAAGGGCTTGGTACCGGCAATATTCCATGGGGACCAGGACATCATGAGGCATTCGAAAAACGATTTGACCACGTGGCATCAGTCGGAGTCCTCTGTGAGGATCTGCCCGAAGAACATAACCGGGTAACACTAGATCCGGACCTGGTTGATTCAGATGGTATTCCAGCACCGAAGATCAACTATCAGATGAGCGAAAACAGCCGAAAGATGCTGGCGCATGGATTGGCCCGCGGTGAAGAGGTCATGAAGGCCGCTGGCGCAAGAGAGATTACATCCGGCGGCCCGGTTCGACCGGCTGGCTGGCATCTGTTGGGCACTGCGCGTATGGGTGATGACCCAAAAAATTCGGTCGTTAATTCCTGGGGGCGTAGCCACGATGTAAAGAACCTCTTCATTGTTGACGGCAGTATCTTTGTGACATCAGGCGGTTTGAATCCGACCAGCACGATCCAGGCATTGGCGTTATATATAGCTGATACCATGAAGAAAAATCTAGCTAACCTATTCGACTAAGGGGTATTAAAATGAACGATGAAAGTGACATCATCACCACCGATAATCCCCTCTCGTCAGAACAGAAAGCCAAGTTGGCGGGGCTGTTGGATGCAATCATTCCTCCTGGTGAGGATGGGCGTATGCCTGGTGCCTCAGAGCTTGATCTGATCGCGTATATTCAGAAGCAGGCGGCGGAATTTATTCCTGCACTGATCCAGTTGCTTGACGAACTGGATGATCAGTTTGCTGTACTTGAGCCGTCTCAACGTCATCCTGTCGTGGAGGAGTTGAGTAAGAGCCGGGCGGATCTGTTTGGTCCGGTTCTATTTCATACATTCGCCTGCTATTACCAGGACGATAGCGTACTTGAAGGACTGGGGATGGGTGCAGGTCCACCCTTTCCCCGGGGTAATACGGTAGATTCAGGTGATTTGTCGCTGCTTGATCCGGTGATTCAGAATCCGAAGGCGTACCGAAAAACCTGACAGGCTAACAATCAACCTAAGCTGTGCCAGGCTAATACTTGAGATCAGAATTTTTAACAGACAATTGAGAATACGAGGGTAGAAAAGATGAAAATCGGAGTTTATGGCGGAAATATCAGACGCGGTGCACCATTGACCAGTATTGTCGATGAAGTCGTGCAAATGGAGGAGAACGGTTTCAGCAGCTACTGGTTTCCCCAGGTTGGCACTTACGATGCATTAACGATGATTGGGCTTGCAGGCCAGCAGACCAGCAAAATAGAAATGGGGACAGCCGTTGTGCCTTCCTATCCAAGGCATCCGAGCGCACTCGCCCAGCAGGCAGCAACTGTTAATGCACTGACTGGCGGGCGGTTGGTTCTGGGCGTGGGGCCTTCGCATAAACCCGGCATCGAAGATGGACTCGGACTGAAGTACGACCGGCCCGCGCTGCATATGCGTGAATATGTCACTGTCTTAAAAGCCTTGGCAGATGAGGGAAAAGTTGATTTCGAGGGTGAAATGTACCGAATAAAAACCGGCTTTGCCGTACCCGAAGCAACGCCTTTCCCGGTTGTTATCTCGGCACTTGCACCGTTGATGCTGAAAGCGGCAGGTGAGGTAGCTGACGGCACGGTGACCTGGATGGTAGGGCAAAATACCATCAGAAATAGTACAGCGCCATCAATCAATAAAGCGGCTGATGCCGCAGGTAGGCCAGCACCACGAGTAGTGGTTGGTGTACCGCTTTGTGTACATGACGATAAAGAACAGGCCACTGCCCGATCAGTACAGATATTCAAAGGCTACGGCATGTTGCCAAACTATCGACGACAACTGGATGCTGAAGGATTTGATGAGGCTGGAGAAATTGCCGTCGTCGGTAACGAGAAGGAGGTTGAAGAACAATTGCAGGGTTTCTTCGATGCTGGTGCGACCGAAATCATCGCCAGTGTCTATCCCGCAGGTGATGACAGTCGTGGCTCTTTCCAGCGAAGCTATGAACTGCTTCAGGGGCTGGTGAAGTAAACCCGAAATTTCGATATGAGTACTGAGCTGCAATTACTTATCTGACTCATTTGCTCCGATAAACGATGCGGAAAAATACAATATTGGGTATCCAGCCAGTCTGTATTGTTGGTAGAAGGTCTTAATCAGGAGAGAAAAATGGGTGTTGAAATTGCCGGTCCCAATGCCGATCAGATTGAATTCTGGAATGGCGATGCCGGTCAGTCCTGGGCAAAGAACCAGGCCCTACTCGATGCTATGATGGCGCCAATAAGCGAGGCGGTTGTCGATCTGGCCATGGCAGGTCCGAACGACAAGGTGCTGGATGTTGGATGTGGCTGCGGTGCGACCAGCCTTGCGATGGCAGAGGCGGGTGCTGATGTTACCGGTATAGATATTTCTGAACCGATGTTGCAACTCGCAAGGAAAAGAGCTTCTGAGCAGAAACTTAAAGCAGACTTCATTCTCGCGGACGCGTTGAGCCACTCTTTTGAAAGTGATCACTCCCTCTTGTTTTCACGATTTGGGGTGATGTTCTTTGCTGATCCAATTGCTGCATTTAAGAATCTTGGAACAGCAATGGATGATGCCGGGCGACTGTGTTTTGTTTGTTGGCGTCCGGTGATCGAGAATGCCTGGGTTGCCGTGCCAATGGGCGCAGCGGCAGCGCACCTCCCGTCAGGTCAGCCTGCAGACCCTCGTGCACCAGGTCCATTTGCTTTTGCTGACAGGGACTATGTGACCGAGATTCTTGATTCCTCAGGGTACAAAGACATTGAAATCACCACGTTGGATAAAAAGCTGACGATTGGTGAATCCGATAACATGGACGATATTATTGATTTTTATATGAAGATTGGTCCGCTCGCACGGGTTTTGTCGGAGCTAGAAGAATCAGTCAGATCCGTGGCACTGGACGCTGTGCGTGAAGCAGTTCAACCCTTTATAGTGGATGGCAGACTCAGCCTGGACAGTGCCTGCTGGTTGGTGCAGGCACAACGCTGATATAAGTCTCGCTCGGTACAATCGCCAGCATGATCTTTGTGGATGGGCTGGTTTGGCTGTTTTCTCGATACCGAGTGAATTCGATCTATAAAAGTAGCAGTTTGCACTTCGCCTTGATTCCTCTCGGCCACAACCGAATTTGACCGAGCCGGTAATCAAGGATACATTCCCGGACAGATGAGAATTAGGCTTTTTCTGCCAGTATTTAGAGGATAAACGATGGATCTTTCTTTTAGTCAGGAACAGATTGCGGTACGCGACACTGTTGCTAAATTGTGTGAAAAATATGACGACGCCTATTGGTTGGCCCGGGATACGGACGGTGTCTTTCCCGAGGATTTCGTTAAGGATCTGGCCGACAACGGCTGGTTGGGTATTGCCATGCCTGAAGAATATGGTGGTTCAGGTCTGGGCGTGATCGAAGCTTCTCTGATGATGCAGGCCATTGCAGAATCCGGTGCCGGATTTTCTGGTTGCTCTGCAGTACATATCAATATTTTCGGTCCAAATCCTATTGTGGTGCATGGAACAGATGAGCAGAAGAACCGTCTTCTGCCACCTCTGATCGCTGGGAAGGACCGTACCTGTTTTGGTGTCACCGAACCGAATGCAGGACTGGATACCACCCGAATTGAAACCAGGGCGGTTTGGGATGGTGATAACTACATCGTCAATGGACGCAAGATGTGGACTTCCACGGCACAGACCGCCAACAAGATCCTTCTGCTTGCCCGGACCGCTGACCGGGAAGACGGCGCCAAACCAACAGATGGCATCACCATGTTTTATACTGATTTTGACAGAAAATATTGCGACGCACAGGTGATTGAGAAAATGGGCCGCAAGGCGGTTGATTCCAATGCCACTTTCTATGACAACCTGCCCGTCCCCAAAGATGACCGCATCGGAGAAGAAGGCAAAGGTTTTTATTATCTGCTCGATGGCATTAACCCTGAGCGTATTCTGGTCGCGGCAGAGGCTATTGGCCTTGGTCGGGCAGCCTTACGCAAGGCAGTCAGTTACGCCAAGGAGCGGGTGGTCTTTGACCGACCAATCGGTAAGAACCAGGCGATTCAGCATCCACTGGCTGAAGCCTGGGCTCATCTGGAAGCGGCTGATGCGTTGGTCTGGAAAGCAGCGTCACTGTATGACAACGGTAAGCCCTGCGGAGCCGAAGCGAATGCTGCAAAGTATCTGGCTGCGGAAGCTTGTTTCAAAGCCTGTGAGACATCTGTAATGACTCACGGTGGTATGGGCTATGCCAAAGAATTTCATGTGGAGCGCTATTTGCGAGAAGCATTCGTTGCGCGCATTGCACCGGTTAGCCGCGAGATGATCCTTAACTTTATTGGCCAGCATGTGTTGGGGATGCCACGGTCGTACTAGCTGTCAGCTTCGACCCCGGGTGAGACTGCTGTAGACATATGTCGACATAAAGGATCGTCTTGTCTGAAGAGGGTGCTTCATACGGCAATACCCGGATGGGGTAGTCATCATGGCATAACCTGCTTTGCCATGTTCTTTTCGAGTTCTTCAGGTGGTAGCGGATCACAGAAGTAGAATCCCTGGGCAGCGTCACATTTGGACTGACGGATAACTTCAAGTTCCGAAGCTGTTTCAACGCCTTCGGCGATGACATAGAAATCAAGCGCTTTGGCCATGTTTACAATTGCAAGGACGATTGCCTCGCTGACTGATTCAACTTCGATTCCTCTGACAAATGACCTGTCGATCTTCACAATATCCACCGGGAGGTCCTGTAACAGACTCAATGCCGCATAACCGGTTCCGAAGTCGTCGATGGCGATTTGTACACCCAGATCCCTCAGTTTGCTGAGCACCATGGTGGTTGGGACGATCGTGAGTGCCATGGACTCAGTTATCTCAAGCTGCAATCTGGAAGGATCCAGTCCGGTTTTCTTGAGAACATGGCTGACGAATTGAACCAGTTCAGGATCACGAAACTGTCGCGACGAAATATTTACGGAGACAGACGGTAACCTGCCCTGCACCGGCTCAAGCTGCGCAGCCCAGGTGCATGCTGTCTCCAGTACCCACTTGCCGATTGGTACAATAACCCCGGTCTGTTCAGCGACGTCAATGAAATTCACCGGTGAAATATATCCCCTTTCCGGGTGATCCCAACGAATCAAGGCTTCATAGACAACGGGTTGATCTGAATTTAGTTCCACTATTGGCTGGTAAAAAACTGCGAATCTTTCATCTACAAGCCCCGTTCTGAGACCCTGCTCAATCGCAAGTCTCTCATCTGCAGCCTCATTCATAGCTTCAGTGAATAGTCTGTAGGTATTTCGCCCGTGTAACTTGGCCTGATACATGGCGGTATCCGCATGCTTGAGGAGGATCGGTTCTTCTTCGCCATCGTCAGGGAAAACTGCAATCCCCATACTGGCCGTGAGTACGTGATTTTTGTGCCCGACCACCAGGGGTTCACTGATGGCTGCCAGTAGTTTCTCCGCTAATAACGCAGCATCAAGTACCTGGTGAACACCCTGGATGATTATTGCGAATTCATCGCCACCGAACCGGGCAACGGTATCCTGCTTTCTAACGGTTGCGCGAAGTCTCTCTGCTGTTGCGATCAGGACCTGATCTCCTGCTTCATGTCCGAGAGAGTCATTAATTACCTTGAACTGATCAAGATCACAGAACAGAACACCACACTTATTCTGGTACCGCACGGAATCTGCGATGGCTACCTGCAGACGATCGCGGAACAGGTTTCGATTTGGCAGTCCGGTCAGCTCGTCATGGAAAGCCTGGTAGACGAGATTTTCCCTCGCCAGCGCTTCTTCTTTAGCCAGTCTGGCATTTTCAATGCGTAGAAGTCGATGATATGCCAGGGTCATACCTGCGAGCAGAGCGGTAATCAGAAGGATCAGAACATCTCTTGACGTTCTGAATTCAGGATCAGGTACGCCGAAAAGGTAAACTGCGACATGAAGCACCAGTGGTGCAATGGTGTACATAACCAGGGGACCCATGCCAAGCGGCTGATGCGTTGTTTCGATCTCATGTTCCTGTTGCACGACTGGCGGTCGGGTTGCAATCAGAACTGCGCAGAATGCGAGCGGCCAGATGAGGTCGAAGGGTGTACCCCAACCGGGGTCGGCAATGATGCCCTCATGCATCAGAGCCAGCATGAGATCACCGATGCCCCAAATTGTTACGCCGACCAGGAGGCATGCATAAACCACTCTCCATTCCCGGGTAGTTGCCAGCCCCAGCAGGTGCCAAATTCGCAGGGCAATATATAAATCGAAGGCCACGAACAGTGCCAGAGTTGATGACCAGAATGCCGATGTATCCCCGCGATAAATACTGGGTACAACGAGGAAGTACGAGAAGAGACCGAATAACAGAACAAATAACCCGACCCAGTTCAGATTCTGCAACTGGTAACCGATGGAGTCGCGTTTTACGTGTGGATGGATTTCGAGTGCTGTAATAATGGCACCGTAAAAGATCAGATAAGGGCCATTTTTGACAATCTGGCTGATCATTTCAGCATCTGTAAACAGAACTTCAGCGATCGGTCCGGTACCTGTTGCCAGAATCCACCACGCGAAGCCAAATGTGATGAGATTCCAGAATCGTCTTTCATTTGGTTCCTCGACACTGCTGAGACGATAGCGAATTGCGACAAGCAGGAGTACAAGGAATACAACTTCGATAATATGGTGCCCATATATCGAGCGCCAATCATCAGCCAGAATCGGAATGAGGAGCGGTATTGCTGCAACTACAAACAGTATTGTTATACCGCGGACCAGAGGATCCTTTCCGAGCGCGAAGGCAGTGAAGCGAATTGGTACTGGCGACCCTTCGGTCGCGAGGGACTCGTCTGTAAGTGGACCTGATTTCATGAAATTTGGCTGCCTTTGCCCAGGATCTGTCACCTCCCTTCGTCGTGTCTTCCGACAGGTGACTGCAAACCCTCACAGTTCTTATATTCAATACCAAGTGTCACGATGTTACCAGATAATATATTCCAACCCGATCAATTTATGCGACAGAAGAAACAAGTGCTGCGATCAACTGTCGTAAGCCGCTGAAATCATGGCCTGTACATTTTCGAGTTTCGCATTTTCCGGGATATCGCAACCGGATTGGAGAATGAAGCCTTCTTTGCCTATCTCCCGTATCAAGGTTGAAGAATACTCGTAAACCTCGTCAGGTGTACCATTGAACAGCATGACTGATGGTACATCGCCCATGAGACACAGGTGATCACCAAGAAGTTCCTTGGCTCTGAATATATCTGTCTTGCCGTCCAGTGCCATGATTATCCTTGCTCTGGGTAGTTCTCTGAATCGCGAGAGTTCCCTGTCCCAGCATGAATCAAGATGCAATATCGGGATCAAGCCCTCATCGATAACTGCTTCAACAATTGATCGAAAATAGTGCCACACAAAGCGATCCCACATCTCAGGTGACAGCATCTCAGGTGCACCTCTCCAACCACCGACCCACACACAGGGGAACCCCTGCTTTCTGGCAGAGCGACAGATTGGCTCAACCAGATACGGCATCATGTGCGTCATCACCTCATCCAGCTTGTCGGGGCAGGTTAGAAGGTCAACGAAGAAATTTGTCAGGGATCTGGCACCACACAGATACTCAAAAGGTGGTGCGACATCACCACCTGAGAGAACCGGGATACCTATTTGACGCCAGGAACCGATAACATCCGGTTTGTGCTGGTTTCTTGGCCAGTATTCTCTGGGCACGTCATCCAACACTCTGGTGTCCTGGAACTCGCGAAAAAAAGCTGGCCAACCCACATCCAGAATATTGTCGTAGTCTGCAACAGTCATCAGTTCTGATTCTGCTACCTGATAGGAAACATGATCTGGCAGATTCACACCCGGAACCCTGATTTTCGAAAGCCAGATATTGGAAAGCATATAGGGTGAGAAATTGCCGTAGTTGATGGCGTCTGCTGGTGAATCCTCAGCGATCATCTGGAATGCCTCGATCATAACTTCCACGGCACGATCCATGCTCAGTAGAAATTCAGATTGAGGTGTTTGAGTTAACCTGGCTGCGAAGCCGCAATATTCAAGTACAACTGGTACCCGGTCAGGGGTTTCGAGAGCAACTGCCGTTTCAATGCGCTGCATACGAGCTTTAGCGGAATTGTTGATCGTCACTTTCGATGTGGCTCTTTCAACCTTAACAAATATATCCTAACAGCAAGCTGCCACATTGGCATTTCCGGTTTGCCGCTACCGTGTTCTTTTGATAGCGTTAGTGCTTTGGAAATACTTCGGAGTGAGTAAGATGTCACTGGATACATTTAGACAAGAAACACGAGCCTGGCTTGAGGAGAATTGTCCTCCCGGCGCAAGGGGACCTGGTGAAGTCTCGAATGGCAGCACAAAGATCAAGATAAAGGATGCAGATACGAAACTATGGCTGTCGAGAATGGTAGAGAAAGGCTGGACTGTACCGGACTGGCCAAAGGAATATGGCGGGGGAGGATTATCGACTGCTGAATACGTAATCCTCATTGAAGAGATGCAGCGTATCAAAGCACGACCAGCCTTGTCGGGTTTTGGGACTTCGATGATAGGACCCACACTGCTTGAATTTGGTACTGAAGAGCAGAAACAAACACATCTACCTCGAATTGCCGGTGCTGAGGTCGAGTGGTGCCAGGGATACAGTGAACCTGGTTCCGGATCAGATTTAGCGAGTCTGCAGACGCGCGCTGTGCTGGAAGGCGATCACTATGTCATCAATGGGCAGAAGATCTGGACCTCTGGTGCTCACAATGCAGACTGGATGTTTATTCTGGTTCGAACTGACAAAGACGCGCCCAAACATGAAGGAATTAGTTTCATGTTGCTGCCGATGGATCAGGCTGGTGTCACGGTGAAACCCATCATGCTTCTTAGCGGAGAATCACCATTCAACGAAACTTTTTTTGACAACGCACTGGCGGCTCGAGAAGACCTTGTTGGAGAATTGAATCGTGGCTGGACTGTTGGCAAGAGGCTTCTTCAGCATGAAAGGTCAGGTATGGCTTCGCTGGTTTCAGGTGGCACGAGCGAGAAATCCTCAAGCTTGCCGAATGTTGCAAAAACATTTCTTGGCGAGGTGAATGGCAAAGTGGCAAATCCGATTACGAGAGATGAAATTCTTAAGTATGAAATGGACTCACTATCGTTGAGCTTGACGCAGCGACGGGTCGTTGAAGAGTCCCAGGATGGCGCAACACCGGGGCCGGCAACCTCGATCTTCAAGGTAGTGAGTACGGAACTGGAACAGGACTATAGTGACCTGCTAACCCGTCTGCATGGCTCAAGGGCGTTTGGGGTGGATCTGAATTTCACTGAAGCAGAAATTGAGATGAATAAAAGATTCTTCTTTTCCCGTGCAGCCTCCATATATAGTGGCAGCAATGAGATTCAACGGAACATTATTGCAAAACGTGTTCTGGGTTTACCCGACTAAAGCTGATAGTTCGTCTCTGAAGTCCGGGTGGGCAATTTGAATCAGCGCATCTGCGCGCTCGGACAGGGATGCGGTTTTGAGATCAGCAATACCGTATTCGGTGACAACCAGATCGACATCTGTTCGAAGTGCAGTAACCATTTCAACCTGTTTGACGATACGTGAAACAGTTCCTTTTCTGGCGGTTGATGATAATGCGACAACTGAGCGCCCGCCGTTGGAGGACTTTGCGGCACGCATAAAATCAACTGAACCACCTGTGCCTGAGATTTGCTGTCCGTTGACTACTTCTGCGTTGACCTGGCCAGAAAGATCTATCTGCACAGCAGAATTGACGGATACAAAGTTATCCAGTTGTCGGATGACGCTGATTTCATGCGTATAGTCGGCCGACCTGAACTGGACTGATCGTTCGTTCTCGAGCCATTCATGCATCTCGGCTCCGCCAAGGGCCATCCCGGCGATGTGTTGACCCTGATCGATTTTTTTCGATTGACCGTTCATATTGCCTGCCCTGATAAGTTTCATCGCACCTTCATCAATCAGGCCAGAGTGCAGACCCAGATCATTCTTGTCGCCAAGACCATTTAGAATAGCCGCCGGTACTGCACCGATCCCTGTTTGAATGCAATCACCATCGCGGATCAGCCCGGCGACGAGTTGACCGATTTTTTCTGAAACCGGATCAATCTCTGTTGTTGGAAATATTGCGGCAGGCGTCTGGCTGTGAAAGTAGTAGTCAGCGTGATCCTCAACCAGTAACGAGCAGAGCGGTGCGACGAAGGCATCTGAGATTTCAACGACATTTGTGCGACTGCTGCTCAAAGCTGCGCCAACGTAGTCAATATTGTAACCAAACCTTAAATCACCATTAACATCCCTGGCTGCCAACGAAAGGGCAACGTCTATGCGTTGCCTGGCAATATGATCGTAAATAGCGCGCATTTGCATCGGTATAAATTTGATTCGATCTGACTTCAGTCCTTCTTTCAGGAATGGCGTCATGAAGTAGGTTTCCTGAGTGCAGTTTTCTCCCAGTGCTGTCAGGTCGCGTTTGTTCAGAGTGCCTATGGGCTGTTGAATAAAGTGTACTCGCTCAAGATTGCAGATCTGATCAAGCAGTCCGTGGGGTTCGTTTGTGCTGCCACCTACATAGACTGTATTTCCGGGTTTTATCAGTTCGTTGATGCTTTCTGCATTAATCACTTCAGTCACTGGCACTGTCTCCGAATACACCTTTAGTTTTCATATTGCCTATTTCATCTTCATCAAATCCAGCCAGACGCGCCATCTCAATATTGTGAGCGCCCAGATCCGGTGAGTCGAAGTTGATGCTGCCAGGCTCATTTCTGAATTTAATCGGGATACCGATATGTTCATCGCCAGTCTCATCTGTGACGATCATCTCTCGTGCCCTGATCTGGGGGTCGTCCGCGCCTTGTCTTAAATCATTGACCGGGGCGAAGGCGATATTCAGATCTTCGAACCAGGCAACCCAGTGCGCCTGTGTCTTCGTTAGGAATGTCTCCTTGAAAAAGGCTCTCACAGGGTCCTGTCTGGGACCCGGCGGGGGCTCACAGAGAGGGAGCAGGTCACGTCTGTTCAGTTTGGTCAATAATGCCTCGGCAAAATGTATCTCTGATGCACCCAGTACAATATACTTTTCATCACTGGTCTCGTAGATGTTGTACATGGCGTAACCGCCCCAGGTTCTCTCATCCTTAACAACAGGTGCTTTTTTTTCCGCAAAGACAGAACCCATATTGTTAGGCAGACATGCCATCAGTGAGTCCATCATGGCTAGATCGATATAGTCGCCCTTGTTCGTATCCTTTCGTTTCAAAAGGGCCATGAGTATCGCAGAGAGTCCCATCATCGATGTCAGCATGTCTGCGCTCGGCATTGCAGGGATAGCGGGTTTGCCATCGAAGCCGAGATTGGCGCTCAGAACCCCGGCATAGGCCTCCGTGGCCAGATCGTGGGCGGGTTTCTTCACATAGGGACCAGTTTGGCCGAATGCGGAAAGCGATGCATAAACGATACCGGGATTGCGCTTGGAAACAGAGTCATAGTCCATGCCGAGTCGATCAATGACGCCTGGCCGGAACGCCTCAACCACGACGTCAGACCGGTCTGCGAGACGCAAGGCCAGCTCCCGGCCTTCGTCAGTTTTCAGGTTGACCTGTACGCTTTTCTTGCCTCGATGTGTATTGGCGAAATATACAGATTTACCGCCTCGCTTGAGACCTATCTCACGGTTGGGTTCACCGCCATTTACCGGCTCCAGCTTTATTACTTCGGCACCATGATCTGCCATCATCTGGGTCAATAGCGGACCAGGCAGAAAAAGTGAGAGATCCAGTACCTTGATACCATCGAGTTTCATTAAACAGGGTTCCTTTCCATCAGTTGTTTGGCGATAATTATTCGTTGCATCTCGTTAGTCCCTTCACCAATACACATAAGGGGCGCATCGCGGTAATAACGTTCGATATGCGCCTCCTTTGAATAGCCGTAAGCACCGTGAATCCGCATACATTCTGCGGCATTTTCCATCGCTGTCTCTGACGCGAACAGCTTTGCCATGCCAGCTTCCATGTCACATCTATCACCACGGTCATAGGCCCGGGCAGCATCTTCCACCAATAACCTTGCAGCCTGGCAGCGAGTTGCCATATCACCCAGTTTCGTCTGGATTGCCTGATGCTGGCCGATTGGTTTACCCATGGTTTCACGAATCTGGGCATAGGACGTTGCAGCCTTTAGAGCGGCGTTGGCAACGCCCACACCTCGTGCCGCAACGTTGATGCGTCCAAGTTCAAGACCTCCCACCGTATGGTGAAAACCGTGGCCTTCTTCACCACCGATAAGATTGTTAGCCGAGATCTGATAGTCCTCGAAGATCAGTTCTGCAGAATCGATGCCTTTGTACCCCAGTTTTTCAAGTTTTCGACTGACATTAAATCCTGGACCTTTTTCAGCCAGGAAAAGGCTCATACCGCGATGCCTGGGCTCAATTTTCGTGTCGGTTTTGACTAACAGGGCAACGCAGTTGCCCTCTATGCCGTTTGAGATCCAGGTTTTGGTGCCATTGATAATATAGTTGTCACCGTCCCTGTCAGCCCGGGTGCGGATTGCCTGCAAATCAGTGCCGCAATTTGGTTCCGTCAACGCGAGTGCACCTCTCATCTCACCCGTTGCGAAACGCGGCAGTAATCGCTGTTTTTGCTCCTCGGTACCGAATCGCTCAACGGCGGCTGCCATAATCAGATGAGAGTTAAATATGCCGGTTAGAGACATCCAGACTTCCGAAACTGTCGTGACGATTTTTGCATAGGTAGAACTCGGCAGACCAAGACCGCCATATGCCTGGCTTATAGTTGCTCCGAACAAACCCAGTGATTTCATCTGTTCTACCATCTCATGGGGATATTCATCAGCATGCTCGAGTGCGAGTACCTTGTCTTTAACGTCGCGGTCCAGCCACTTTTCAACCGCGTCCAATATCTGGTTTTCATCTTCAGTCGTATAGATTTCACCTGACCGGTTGACAATTTCTTGTGTCATTTCTCCTGCTCCTGCTGTAGTAGAAGGTCGTCAGTGCCGTGACCCCTCATGGGTACGAGCACGTTACGGCTGAACGCCATCACTGGTTTTCCATGCTGGTTGTGAGCCCTGCTTATTACAGTAACAATGCCCTGAGTCGGCCTGGACTTCGATTGCCGTTTGGATATCACTTCTGATTCCGCGTACAGCGTATCACCCGGAAAAACTGGATTGGGCATTTTGATATCGGTCCAGCCCAGGTTTGCTATTGCCTTCTGACTCACATCGGATACGCTCATTCCTACTACAATGGCAAGTGTCAGTGCGCTATTGACAATTGGCCTGCCGAATTCAGTTTGGCTTGCATACTCAGTATCAAAATGTATCGGGTGCTGATTCATGGTTAATAATGTGAACCAGGTATTATCCGCTTCGGATATGGTTCTGCCGGGACGATGTTCATAGACCTCCCCGACATTGAAATCCTCCAGATAGCGACCGGGAGATTCCCGGTATCGACCTTCGCCGACTTTAATGGAATTACCGCTCATATTTCTGCCCCTTACGCTGCGGGTGCCTCTGCCACCGCGCGTTATTGTAAACCAATTTGCCATGGCGTGGATTCAGCGGGCATGAATTCGCTGGTCAGTGGAGAACAAGTGGTGCTTGTTTAAGCGAGCGATCGTATGGCATGATGAATCAGCAAAGTTGATAATCGCTGTTTCTGGATCGGTGAAACCCTGATTAGAAAAGAACCAGGGCATCGTTTCACCGATAGCGACGTTTCCTTGATTCCATTGCTGTATCCCGAATTATCTTTTCGGTGGTCCGTAGGTATCTTGACCAGGGATCTGGGCATTATCTCGACAATAAGAACAGTCAATATAAGGGAGGGACGTTTCATGAGAAAGATCATTGTAGTTTGCTGGGGGATTTGTGTAGCAGGGTTAGTTGTGCCTCAGGTCGTTTTATCGGCTGAAGAAGGTGCAGCAAGCAAGCTTCTGGAGGAGGTCGTTGTTACGGCCCGTAAGCGGGAAGAAACAGTTCAGTCTGTGCCGATACCCATCACTGCACTGTCGGGAGATCAGTTGGAAGTCAGGAATATAACTGACATTCGCGACATCGAAAAACTCAGCCCCAATACTGATATTCAATCAAGTTCTGTAAATGGAACAGCAACCCAGGTTTTCATGCGTGGTATTGGCCAGGTCAACTGGTCATCTACACAGGATCCCAAGATAGGTATTTATGTCGATGGGGTTTATTTGAGCAGACCACAGGGTGGACTGGTTGATCTAATGGACGTTGAGCGAGTTGAAATCCTGAGGGGGCCCCAGGGAACGCTATTCGGCCGAAATACTACTGCGGGTCTAATACATATCATCAATAAGAAACCGAGCCTTGAAAATGAATTTGAGGTAGAAGCAGGCGCCGGTTCTGATGGTCAGAATAGTTATGGCTTTGTCGCCAACAGGGCATTCACCGATACCTTCGCAGGTAGATTCGCGCTTTATAGCAATGAAGCAGATGGTGATATGAAGAACTCCATCACCGGTAAAGACAGGGGTAACATAGATTCACTTTCCTATCGCGGTTCACTGCTGTGGGAACTGGATAATTATTCGGCGCATTTCACTTACGATCATTTCGAATCTGATGAACGGGCACCTCTGGGAAGTTGCCGGTTTACAGGACCCAGAGACCCGTTTCAGGCGGGGGGACTAGGATTTATCGCGGCGGTCTTTGGTATATACGATGAGATGATCGCGAGATGCGAAGAAACCAGCAGGAATGTGTCAATTGATACGACCAACGACGAAAGTACAGAGAGTGATGTTGATGCTTACAGCCTGAAACAGACTTATGACTTTGGCTGGGCAGAAATTACCTCACTGACCGCCTATCGCGAAATTGAAAACTTCAACGGTAGCTGGGGCTGGGTTATGGGTAATGGCCCAGGGTCCAATTTCCTTGAGATTCTGGACAATCCGAGCGAAAACGAGATTTTCTCACAGGAGTTAAGGCTCGCCGGTTCAACTGGCAAGCTTGAATGGGTAATTGGTGCGTATGTATTTGAGGAAGACTCGGAGGAATCTGTTGGCGTCCCGCTATTCAGGGATGTTGTACCGCCAACACCTGAAGAGTGGCCCTTCTTCTATGCGCCATCTGGCGGTACAAACCCCGATGGTTCTGCTCAGACGCTTGGCGATATTGCTCTTGCAACGCAGCTCTTTGGCAGCCGAATTCAGTCTTATGAGGTAACCAACAAAAATCGTGCATTCTTTGCAGAAGGTACTTATGCGATCTCGGACAAACTGGATCTAACGGTTGGTGCCCGCTATACAAAGGATGAACGTGAATTCTTAAGATTTCAGACTCTATCCGGAGGTGCGTTTGATCCTGGGTATATGTGCCCGGGGATGCCTACAACCGAAGTTGCTCCAGGCGTTTTCCTGCCAGCGAGTGATCACTGCTTCCAGGATGTTGATTATTCCAAAACGACGCCTCGAGCAATTCTTGCCTATCAGCTAACAGATGAAGTGATGTTATACGGCAGTTTCAGCGTCGGTTATTCGAGTGGGGGATTCAACCAGGATGCCAGGATGAGACCCTTTTTACCCGAGGTATCCGATAACTTCGAAATTGGTGCAAAGACGAGGCTTTTCGACGGCAAAGTACGTTTGAATGCAACAGCATTCTACAATACGTATGAGAACCAGCAGTTGACTGTTGGTCGTATAGTAGATGGTCAGCCGACTGCAGATTTGATCAATGCCCAGGAAGCGACGCTTGAGGGGGTTGAAGTGGATCTTCTCGCCCAGCTAACTGATTCACTTAGCCTTACTCTCTCGGCAGGTTATTTGCAGGGGGAATACGATAAATTCACGGTAGAAGACAATACCACTGATCCTGTAACTCTCGAAGAATCTATAGTCTTACGGGATCTGAGTGATACCGAATTCGGAAACGATGGTAGCGAGCTTTCAATTGATATCAGCTTGCTGCATATGATTGAACTGCCTTTTGGTGGCGAACTGACGTCGTCTCTTGGGTTTAGTTTTAAGGATGATCAGTACTATACGCTGATGAATACGCCCTCTTCGAAGGAAGACAGCTACTGGATAATGGACGGCAGAATCACCTGGTACCTGTCAAACGGCAATACCAGCGTCTCTCTCTGGGGTACTAATCTGACGGATGAGGATTATATTGACAATATGGTGAACCAGTCCGGGGATACCGAAATAGGTGGTATAGACCCATCCCTGGGTATGACTGCAGACTACTGGGGCCAGTCGAGACGCATTGGACTGGAGGTTAAACACTCTTTTCAATAGACGACGGGGCGGGTACCGGTGACCCGCCCTGACTTTCTATAATGGATCAGAGATCCTTATTTGAGCGCTTCATCGAAGACAAACAGGTCAGTTAAGAGTGCGCGCAGGTGTATGGACGCATTGAGGTTGTCAATCAATTGCGAACTGATCGAACCCTGTGCGAGTACGAGTCTGACCGCCCCCTGTGTTTTCAGGGCATCGCTCTCCAGTGCTTCAATGAAACTGAGGTAGGTTAGATGAGAATCTGCGTTTTTTTCTTCTGCTGCGGCTCTGATCGTTTCTCCCAGACCCGATAGTGCCTGATCGATGCCCATCAGATAATCCGTAATTTCCTGACCTTCAGCAGTTCCTGCAGTTGACTCATGGCCTTGAGCTGCATAAGCCAGCATAAATTCATAAGCTGATTCAATCTGGTCTATTCGGCTGTCGAGTGCAACTTTGTTTTCATTAGACATTCTATTTCTGCCATCTTTGAGGATCATGTTGGTCTTTGTATTCAGTCATGCTTAGTGTGCCTGAAATCATCGATCTGGTGTACATCAGCTTCTCACGTCTGAATGCGAAATAAATATGTATCATGACGATTGCCATGAGAAACAAGGCTGAGAAGCCGTGTAGTACATAGACAATTCCCCAGCTCTGGTCCGATAGCCAATAGAGGTCTCTATCCCACCAGGGAGTATCTATCTTAACCATCATCATCAACCCTGTAATGAGTGCCACCAGGACAGTAAGAGTGACGCTAAGATGCATCAGTTTTTGTGCAGGCGAATACTTTCCGGGTTTGCTGGGATGATTGTCACTTAATCTGAATAGCCAGGTGAGAGTGGCAGTAAGTTCTCTGATGTCTCTCAGACCGAAATGAATATCGCGGAAACTCTGCCAGAATATGGCACGGATGAGATGGGCGACAACAGCAGCCGTAAGAATGAAACCTGATACCCAGTGGGTTGTTATCCAGGAGAATTTGATCCCCAGAATCGGCAGGAATGCAGTGAGGAGCAGAACCAGAACTGCAACAGCGGATATCCAGTGAAATAATCTGTCTATAAGCGCGTGACGAATAATATATCGCTCGTCGCAAGGTTCAGGCTTTGGTTCCACCACATCATTCATCATCAGATATATCGCTACTTTTTAGGTGCAAGCAACCACATATAGAGCGCGTGAATGACAATAAATGCAGCAGCACCGATGAAAAATACACCTAATAAGTCCCAGGAGACACCCTCAAGTGTCGTCTGCCCCCAGGCGTTGCTGCTATAACGAAGTACTTCCACTAAATCAGCTATTTCTAATCGCGCGTTTAACGAGATTCTCCAATAAAGGGATCTTGAAGTGATTGTGGTTGAGTGGGGTGGCGCCACGAATGGCAGACTGTCCTGCTAGATTGGCTGTCTCATCATCGTTTGCGCTGCCCTTGACCACGCCTTCAACGACTGTCAGGCGTTTGGGCACGCATTCAACACCGCTGCAGGCAATCCGAATATCTTCAATAGCCGAGCCATTCATTTTGGCGGCAGATGCAACATTGACCAGGGCGAAATCCCAGGCCTTGCGGTCTGCCACCTTCTCAAAATAAAAGCTGGCACCAGCCCAGGTATTGGGTATTTGAATAGCTGTTAGAATTTCGTTATCAGCCAATACTGTCATGCTTTCTATGTCTACTTTCGGGCCAACAAAGAATTCTTCTGCCTTAACATTGCGCGTACCATCCGCGCCTGAAATAATCATTTCTGCGTCGAGTGCAACCAGTGCAGGTGCAGTATCTGAAGGAGATACCGCAACACAACGGTCAGCTTCGAACAGGCAATGTTCTCTGTTCATGCCTTCCGGTGTATCTGCGTAACACTTCTTGCCTCCAGCGCGATAACAGTCCATGCCTGCCCGGTAGTACCAGCAACGGGTATCCTGACAAACATTGCCTCCGATCGTGCTGACATTTCTTATCTGCGGGCTGGCAACCTGGCTTGCTGAATCTGAGAGAAGGCTGAATTTGGATTTGATTATTTCGCTGTTCGCGATCTCAGTCAGTGTTGTCGTCGCACCAATTTCTATGCCGTTTTGATTCTCTCGTATACCCGAGAGTTCATCGATCGCTAACAGATCTATTAAGGCAGCCGGGTTCTTAACCCGATCCTTGAACCAGTCCAGGCTGTCATTTCCACCGGCCATCAGCCATCCATCTTTACCGAGGCGATTAGAAAGATTCAGTGCATTTTCAAGGTTTGCGGGTTGATACAGTTCAAACCCTCGCATCATATCTTTGATCATTGTTATTCTCCCCTAGAAGGTGTTGACTGCCAAAGGCCCGTGAGATTGATCGCGCCCGCTGGCCGCGTTAATGATCATATCGGGTACGATTGGTGTCCTGTTGAAGTAATGACCATTCAATGCGTCCGAGATCGCACAAAGCAGGGCGGCTGCAGCACATCCCTGCACCGGTTCTCCTATTCCTCTTGCGCCGACAGGATTCATCGGATCTGCCTTGTCGACAGCAGCCGTCTTCATGGCTGATGGTACATCGAGGTAGGTAGCCAGTTTGGATTGATTGATACTAACTGTCGCTGGTAATCCATTCTGCGGATCGTAGACATGGCGTTCCTTGGTTGCCATGCCAAATCCCATAACAGCACCACCTTTAATCTGCTGTTCCAATCCCATTGGATGGATCACGGTACCGCAGTCTGCGACGCCAATATAATCAATGATTTCAAATGTACCGGTTTCCAGATCAAGTTCGATCTGAATAAACCCAGCACAAAATGCAGGTGGGGTTCCTTCGGCTTTCAGGTTGTCTTTTGAAACGCCGATCAGACCTGTTCCTGCGAGTCCGGCAACCGCGCCTTTAGTCATTGGGTTAAGATCTTCGGGCGCTTCCTGTCCGCTGAATTTACCGCCTATTTCGATCGCTCGCTTTGCGGCTGCGGCATAGGTCAGGTTTTTTGATGGATCGGCGATGAGGAATACTTTCTCATCTCCTATATCGTAGTCATCAGCTTTACCACCCAAATCCATGGCTGCGATTTCTTTCAGCTTGCCAACCGCATCCATTGCGGCAACGTAGTTGGTTCTCGTCATCGTATAGGAGGTATTGCTGCCAAACTGCGCCAGATTCCAGGGTAAGTGCTTGCGACTGTCTCCGCGTACAATGACGCAGCTTTCCCAATCACATTTCAGCACTTCTGCCGCAACCCTTGACGTGGCTGAGTGGGAGTAGGTGCCAAGATTACCAACACCCGTATGGATATTTAGCTTACCCTCTGGTGTCAGGACCACGATGCCATCGAAGCCATTGGCACCTGCACTATGATAAGCCTGACCGACCCCGACGCCGGTGACCTTGTTGCCGGTTTTCTTCCCGGAGAGTTTCTTCTTTTCGTCCCAGCCAAATTCTTTCGATCCCTTCTCCAGGGCTTCATTCAGGTAGGCGCTTGTAACTCCGCCCTGTCTGGGCCCGTATTTTGTATTGTTATTTGGGTCGTTAATCGATCGAATTGCCACTCGATCAATACCGAGATGCTTGGCGGCTTTATCGAGCAGGGGTTCGACAGCACAGGCGATCTGGTTTTGTCCGGGTCCT
>CAZJRI010000008.1:0-254 GCA_964548025.1 uncultured Pseudomonadales bacterium | reverse complement strand
GACTCTGGGCGGCGTATTGGTTTGAACAGGAATCCCCCTGAAAGTCATCGCTTCGGGGGTATAGACCAGTGCTATCGCATCTGCAGCAGAGATATAGTCATTCATCCCGGTATCGGGTCCATTGTCCTGGACGATATACAGATCCACCGCGAGCAGACGACCGTCCTTTCGAAATCCCATCTTTATTCGTCCCTGGAATCCAGGCCTCGCAGAACCTACTGCATATTCTTCTGCCCTTGAGATCCTCATCATCA
>CAZJRI010000007.1:71427-71647 GCA_964548025.1 uncultured Pseudomonadales bacterium | reverse complement strand
TCCATTGCCTTTTTGAATGCATCCGGCTTTTCCCAGATCACTGCCAGAGCCTCAGTCTTGCCATCTCCGCTGCCTTCAGGGAATACAGTCGGAACAATGCTTGAGATATTGGCCATCCCCTGCGCGTGCATCTTCAGATCACCCGCATGAACTCCACCACGAAGGATCGCGACAATTGAATTCATGTGACCACCAACCACGCCCATCACACCTTGGCGAT